>CAJYBS010000247.1 GCA_913064795.1 uncultured Gammaproteobacteria bacterium | reverse complement strand
CTTGATTTCGAATCATCGCGATCGATTGATCGACAAGATCTTCAGACACGTGATAGCCGTCCTCAGGACGCGCCGGTGGCGGAATCATGTGGTTATCTGCGTAGAGTTCCGGGTGAAACTGATCCGTCTCGCCCTGCATAAAGCCATAAAAGCGATCAAACCCTCGCCCTAGAGGCCAGTCAGTAAAAGGCCCTACGGCTGAGGCCTCTCGCATTGGCGCGAGATGCCACTTGCCGACACAAAAAGTCGCCCAACCGTGATGCTGTAACACTTCAGCCGTTGTGGCCGCTGAGGGACTGATCCGGCCCCTCATATTTGGAAATCCAGTATCAAAATTTGATACCGCGCGCATACCCACCGAATGATGATTGCGACCGGTCAGCAGGCAAGCCCGAGAAGGCGAGCATAAGGCCGTGGTGTGAAAGTTGTTGTACCGGAGGCCTCGTGCGGCGAGGGCATCAAAATTTGGTGTATCGATGGGGGATCCGAAGCATCCCAGATGGGCAAACCCGGTATCGTCAAGCAATACCGTCACGATATTGGGTAGGCTTTTGTCCGGTAGATTCGGCTCTGGCCACCACGGCGTTGAATCTTTGGCCTCGCGATTAATGATGCCGCCGAATGAATCAGACATAGGAACCCCCTATATTGCTATCGCTTCTGTCTTTGCTTTCGCTTCTGTCTTTGCTATCGCTTCTGTCTTTGCTGAAGCCGAGATCCCCCAGCCAACTCTGCGCTAGCGCGATTTTTTACCCCGTAGAATCTGATCGATGGTGGACTCAGAGAGTACCTTTCCTTCATCGCTCAGCGTCTCCGCAAGCGAACCGTCCGCAGTGAAAAGATTGAAGAGAACCAACGCCCCCTCTGGCCCGCCCTTTTCCATATGAACATCGCCAGGGAGTTTACAAGCGTAGTCGCCGGCTTGTCTGACTTTGGTTTGGGTCTCTTTGCCCGTCTTTGGATCGATATCCATGACATGCAGTTCACCCTCTAACACCAGTGATGTGGTGATGGCGGTGTGCTTATGAAAATGACAATAGGCGTTCGGAGCCCAGCGGTACAACAAGTCAACGTGGCCATCGTCCCGGGCTCCGAGCAGCGCTGACTCAAAGTCGATCGGATAATTGAAATGATGGTTACCGGTGAAGTGTTTCCATCGAAGATTTGCGTTGTCAAAGAGGTTCATAATCATGGTCTACGTTAGTCGTTTGATACGACATCCTAGACCCGGTTTTAGATTCCTACAAGAGCCCTTGAATCAGGCGTGTGGAGCACAAATCAATAGCTTGTTTATCTACAGAAAAGATTCTATCCAAAAAAGGTTTGCGAGCCCAGAGATCGCGCTTACTGCGACCTCACCCCCGAGCATCGAGATCATGCTCGGGGTGATTCCCCTGGTTAGTGCCTTGAAGGCACAAAGCGGGCTTAGGCATCACGGGGCATTTCAAGACTCTAAACCGGTGCAAGTCTGCTCTTTTATCGCTAGCACGAGTATCAACACGCTAAAGCGCTGCAGATCTCAAATGAACCAGCGCACAACATTTCGGACAAACACGCATGCAATCATGCCCCTTCATTGACCCAACAAAGCGCATTCATTGACCTCGCAAAACCCCTTCACCGCGAACAACACCTTTCGATTTTTACTTTCTGCAAGCAATCAGCGCGATTGACCTGTTTAGAACGGTCATGAGAGCACTCTAGCCAATCGCGATCAGACCCAATTTGAGGCACATCATCCCAGCGATACAAAACGACAATAAGCGCGTAAGAATGCAAAACAACCTCGTAGCACCTCACTTTGCCGCAAGCCACTCAACCCTTCAGCGAAGCAGCGCTTTCTCGAATCATTGAGATGGCGTGGGAAGATCGCACCCCGTTTGAGGCCATCAAAACCAATTTTGGCACTGACGAGGCCACCGTCATTCGGATCATGCGGTCCCAGTTGAACCCAAGCGCGTTCAAGTCTTGGCGCAAAAGAGTCAGCCGCCGAAAAACCAAACACCTCCATCTTCGTCCAGCTGAGGTGAGCAGAGGCTACTGCTCGACCCAATACAAACACCGTTAACCGCCCCTTAGGTCGATTGTATTCTCGCAACGCGGCAGATGTATGCAGCGCTGTCGTCCGGGCGAGTCAAACACCGAGCCTTGAGGGGCCGCTGAGGGTCTTTGGTTCTGTTGGTTTGGTTTTAAGCTTCCTATCGGCGTTAGGACTCAGATAACATTGCGCAATGACCCGCGCGCTCAATATCCTTCAAGAGACTTTTGGCTACCCCGCTTTCAGGGAGCCACAAGCAGCGGTCATCGATGCAGTCATTAACGGCGATGATGCTCTTCTCCTCATGTCCACAGGGGGCGGCAAATCACTGTGTTATCAAATCCCGGCGATGATCCGGCCGGGTTGCGGCATCGTCATCTCTCCGCTTATTGCGCTGATGCAGGATCAGGTTGCGGCGCTGCGCCAACTTGGCATTCGAGCGAGCTTCTTAAATTCCACACTCACTGCCGAGGAGGTCTATACGATTGAATCAAGCCTGAGGCACGGCGAGCTCGACCTGCTCTATATTGCCCCCGAACGCCTTAACCAGAACCGAACCCTTGATCTATTGCAGACCGTATCCATCAGCTTGTTTGCGATCGATGAAGCCCACTGCGTTTCGCAATGGGGTCATGACTTTCGGGCCGATTACCTGGCGCTCAATCAGCTTCATCAAATCTTTCCCTCTGTGCCCAGAATCGCGCTAACGGCAACCGCAGATGCCCGCACAAGGTCCGAGATTATCGACAATCTTGGGCTCAACAATGCCCACCAGTTTGTGGTGGGGTTCGACCGTCCGAACATTCAATATCGCATCAGCCTCAAAACCAATCCCCGAAATCAGCTCCTTGAGTTTTTGAAAACAGAGCACCCGTCCGACGCCGGGATCGTCTATTGCTTGTCTCGAAAAAAAACGGAAGACACCGCTGAGTGGTTATCCAAACAGGGCTTTAAGGCCCTCGCCTATCACGCAGGCCTTACCCCCGAGATCCGAGCAGAGCACCAGCGCAGGTTCTTGACCGAAGAAAGTGTGATCATTGTTGCCACCATTGCCTTTGGTATGGGTATCGACAAGCCCGATGTTCGATTTGTGGCGCATCTTGATTTACCCAAGACCATCGAAGCCTATTATCAAGAAACAGGCCGAGCCGGCCGCGACGGCCTCGCCGCCAATGCCTGGATGGTTTACGGTCTACAGGACGTCACCAAGCTTCGGCAAATGCTAGGGCAGTCTCAAGGGACCGAGCAGTACAAACGCGTCGAGCAGATTAAGCTCAATGCAATGCTGGGTTTTTGTGAGATTTCAACTTGCCGTCGCCATGCTCTGCTCGCTTATTTCGATGAAGCCAGCCGCGAACAATGCGGTAACTGCGACACCTGTTTGGTGCCGGTCGAAACCTGGGACGGCAGCGACGCGGCTCAAAAAGCGCTGAGCGTCATCTACCGAACCGATCAACGATTTGGGGTTGGTCACCTGGTGGACGTATTGCTTGGTCAAGAGACCGACAAAATCATCCAATTTAACCATCACCAGTTACCGCTCTTTGGCATTGGCACTGAACTGACCGCAAAGGAGTGGCAATCTGTTTTTCGTCAGCTGGTCGCAGGTGGCCACGCAATTGCTGATGCGGATCGTTTCGGCGGGCTGGTTCTGACGGAAAAATGCAGACCATTGCTGCGCGGTGAGCAATCGATCCAGTTCAGAAAAGACCCAGTGCAGAAAACGGCCAAAAAGCTGACTAAAACTCCCCTACCCGAAGACATTGATATTGCACTTTGGGAGGCGCTTCGCGCCCACCGCCGAGATTTGGCTGAAGAACAAGGCGTGCCGCCCTATGTGATTTTTCACGACAGCACCCTCCAAGCCATGACCGAGTTGATGCCAACTACGCTTGAAGCCTTTGCAGACTTACCCGGGGTCGGCATTCGGAAGCTCGATAAATACGGGCAAGGATTTATCAGCGTTATCAAGCAGCATTAGAAACACAGTTCCTGCCTGCGCCACACAACTTGGGGCAAAGACAGTGATCTCTACACCCCACGCAATCTGGAGCATCAAAAAAACAGCGCCTGACCACGGTTTTTGATCAGCGGCTATACAGCTCTGAACTGTAATCTGTTTTACTGTGGTCCCAAATTCTCGCAGCACGCTTCAAATGAGGACGTCGATGAACCACTTACAATGGCTGGCTCTTTTACTTTCAATGACAGTGTTAGTGAAAGCGCAAGCCGCAGATCCAATTAATGCAGAGG
>CAJYBS010000246.1 GCA_913064795.1 uncultured Gammaproteobacteria bacterium | reverse complement strand
CTCTGGAAATGTGTCGATCTGCGGGTCTCAAGGCGGGCCTAGTCCTAAACGCAGCCACCCCAGTTTCAGTACTTGAGTGGGTGATGGACAAGCTTGATATGATCCTCGTGATGTCCATTAATCCAGGTTTTGGGGGGCAAACCTTCATACCATCAACTCACTCAAAGATTCGGCAAATTCGTCAAATGATTGATGAGCGAGGTCTCGATATTCGGTTGGAGGTCGACGGCGGTGTCAAAGTAGATAATATCGCCGACATTCATGCGTCCGGTGCGGACACTTTTGTGGCGGGTTCTGCAATCTTTGGTAGTTCTGATTATCAAGCAACGCTTAGGGCCATGCGCGAAGCGTTGGATCCAGAGTAATTTGAGGCGAGCGTGAAACAAGAACTGGCACCAGGTTATTTTTCGGAACTCGTTGATCAAGGCTTTAATCACCTTCCGATCTGCCGGGAACTCGTCGCCGATTTTGAGACCCCGTTGTCTTGTTACGTCAAAGTCGCCCAAGGCCCCTATAGTTACCTCCTAGAATCAGCGAACCAAGGTGGCGAAAAATGGTCTCGGTTTTCGATCATCGGACTGCCCGCGAGGCGAGTACTCCGTATCTCCGGGGAGCGCCTGACCATGACCGAGTCAGGTATTGTCACTCGAGACGAATCGGTCTCAGATCCTCTGGCTGAAATTTCAGACCTGCAGAACCAATTCAGTTACCCGAGGCTCAAGGGGATGCCCAATTATACCGGGGGCCTAGTCGGTTACTTTGGTTATGACACCGTCCGATTTGTTGAATCAAGAATTAAAGAATCTACCCCTCCAGATGAGCTTGGGTCCTCAGATATTGTTTTGATGGTGTCAGATGACGTCATTGTTTTCGATAATGTGAAAGGCCGTATGCATCTGATTACCCATGTTTCAGCGCTCTCAGATGAAGAGCTGCTGCAAGCGCAACTTCGTCTTGATGCGATGGAAGGCGCGCTCAGAGGCGCCATCCCTGAATCGCTGCGTGCCCCGGATGTGGCGCCGGGGCTGATGGAAACTGATTTTGTCTCCTCCTACGGTGAGTCCGCGTTCAAGCGCGATGTTGAGAAAATTAAAGACTACATCCTGGCGGGGGATGTGATGCAAGTGATCCTGGCGCAACGGTTATCCTGCGCTTTTGAAGCTGAGCCCCTTAACTTATATCGAGCACTTCGTGCACTGAACCCTTCACCCTATATGTACTTCATGGATCTTGACTCCGAGCAAATCGTATCGTCTTCACCGGAGATTCTGGCTCGTCTCGAACATGGTGAGGTGACGGTGCGGCCCCTCGCGGGGACTCGTAGGCGCGGCCGTTCTGCGGAAGAAGACCTTGAGATGGAGGCGGAGCTCTTGGCTGATCCTAAAGAGCGTGCCGAACATTTGATGCTGATCGATCTTGGGCGTAACGACATCGGGAGAGTGTGTGAAACGGGCTCGATCCGTGTCTCAGAGATGATGACGATCGAAAGGTACGCTCATGTGATGCATATGGCGTCCAATGTTTGCGGAACGCTAAAACCAGGTTTAACTGGCATCGATGTACTCAAGGCGACCTTACCCGTTGGGACTCTAAGCGGGGCACCCAAGGTTCGGGCGATGGAGGTGATCGATGAGCTTGAGCCGGTCAAGCGGGGCATATTCGGTGGTGCCGTGGGGTATCTTTCATGGCAGGGTCAGATGGATACTGCGATCGCGATCAGGACAGCTGTGATTACGGGAGGTCGACTGTATGTGCAAGCTGGTGCCGGCATTGTGGCCGACTCGGTGCCCGACCTTGAATGGATGGAGACGCAGAACAAGGCGCGTTCAGTGATGCAGGCAGCGATGATCGCTGTGGATGGACTTAAATTTTCACCCTCATCGACAAGCAACCGGTAGAAGGAATAAGCAGATGAATGGGGATTGTCTATGCTGCTCATGATCGATAATTACGACTCGTTTACCTACAACGTGGTTCAGTATCTCTCTGAGTTGGGCCAAGAGGTCAAAGTCTATCGAAATGACGAGATTTCGATTGCGACCATTGAGCAGCTCGCGCCTGAGCATATTGTGATCTCCCCAGGCCCCTGCACACCCAACGAGGCTGGTATTTCGCTCTCAGTGATTAAACACTTTGCGGGGCAGATTCCAATGCTTGGAATTTGCCTCGGTCATCAGAGCATTGGACAACACTTCGGTGGTTCGATTATTCGGGCGCCCGCTGTGATGCACGGAAAAACGTCGATGATCCATCACAAAGGTATTGGTGTGTTCGAGGGACTTCCGAATCCCTTTCGAGCGACGCGCTATCATTCTTTGGTCATTGATCCTGAGCAAATGCCTAACGGACTTGAGGTGACGGCTTGGACGGAAAGCGACGATGGTCACTTTGATGCTGTCATGGGGGTGCGTCATCGTGACTTTGATGTCGAGGGCGTGCAGTTTCATCCGGAGTCAATTTTAAGCGAGCACGGCCATGCTTTGTTGGAGCACTTTATCAAAAGGAATCCCACTCAATGACTACCCAGACCCTACTTGCAAGCCTGGTTAATGGCGAAAATCTCTCAGAGCCTGAAATGGCGGAGCTGATGCAATCGATCATGACTGGAGAGGCGACCTCGGCTCAAATAGGTGCGGCTTTAACCGCGCTAAAAATCAAGGGCGAAACGGTGACCGAAATTGCCGCGGCCGCTCAGGTTATGCGATCGCTTGCAACCCCCTTGCCCCAACGCTTTGATCATCTTGTGGATACCTGCGGGACCGGCGGAAGCGGAAGCAATATTTTTAATGTGTCAACCGCGAGTGCGATCGTTGCTGCTTCCCTCGGCGTCAAAGTTGCGAAGCATGGCAATCGAGCGGCATCCGGGGTGAGTGGCTCAGCGGATGTTCTCGAAGCCGCAGGCGTGCGTCTTGATTTATCTCCCGAGCAGGTGGGTCACTGTATCGAATCCGTGGGCGTTGGATTTTTGTTTGCCCTCAACCATCACAGTGCGATGCGTCATGCCATTGGTGCGCGGCGCGAGCTGGCTTTTAAAACCATGTTTAATTTGCTTGGGCCCTTGACCAATCCCGCGGGCGCAAAATGCCAGCTGTTGGGTGTTGCCGATGGAGATTGGCTACGACCCATGGCGGAGGTCCTAAAAAAGTTGGGAAGTCATCGGGTCTTGGTTGTGCACTCTGAAGACGGGTTGGATGAGATCAGTATTGCCGCTCCGACTCGGGTCGCAGAACTCAAAGAGGGTGAGATCACGGAATATAGCGTGCGACCTGAGGACTTTGGTTGGAAGGCACAACCCTTACAGACCTTGATTGTGAAGGACGCCAAAGAAAGTCTGATCCTTGTTCGAGACGCGCTTTCAGGAAAGAATTTACCCGCTCTGCAAATGGTGGCCCTTAATGCGGGCGCCGCTTTGTACGCTGCCTCCGCTGCTGATTCCCTCGGTGCGGGCGTCTCGATGGCTGAAGCGGCGGTACTCAGCGGACAAGCCGCGGAGAAACTGGCGCAGTTGGTTACTTTTTCTCAATCTCTGGCGGATCAATAGTGACTAGCACACCAACGGTATTAGAACGCATTCTTGCCGAAAAGCGTGCCCACGTGGCGCGCCGTCGGCAACAGTTCCCGCTTGACCCTGAAGCACTTGAGCGGGCTGATTTACCTCGGGGGTTCGGTTCCGCGTTGGAGGCTCGAATCCAGGAGGGCAAGCCGGCTGTTATTGCCGAAATAAAAAAAGGGTCACCTTCAAAGGGGGTTATTCGTGAGAATTATGATGTTGCCCAGATTGCTCACTCTTATGATGAGCATGGTGCGGCTTGCATTTCCTGTTTGACCGATATGCCTTTTTTCTTTGGCGCAGATGCAGACCTGTTGACGACCAGAGCCAATGCCGGTTGTCCTGTCCTGCGCAAAGATTTTATCGTCGATGAATATCAAATTTTCGAGTCCTACAAGCTGGGGGCTGATTGCATATTATTGATTGTTGCGGCGCTCGAGGATGAAGCGCTTCAGCACCTTCACCGTCGCGCTCAATTATTGGGGATGGATGTCCTCGTTGAAGTCCATAATCGAGAAGAATGTGAGCGCGCCCTCGCTGTAACGCCGAGCTTGTTAGGTATAAACAATCGAGACTTACATGACTTTTCGGTGTCAATTGAGAACACGTTGGAGCTGTTACCGATCGTGCCCGAGGGTACCTTGGTCGTATCAGAGAGCGGCATTCACTCCCGCGACGATGTGAAGGTACTGAGGGAAGAGGGCGTGGGTGCTTTTCTAGTGGGTGAGGCGTTTATGCGCCATGATCA
>CAJYBS010000245.1 GCA_913064795.1 uncultured Gammaproteobacteria bacterium | reverse complement strand
TCGCCAGGCTTCTAAACAAAAAACCCAGCCAGTAGGCTGGGTTTTTTTTGTTTATGGGTTTGTGTTTTCTTTAACCTGGGGTTCTCCATGAGAGAGCAGGCCTGTGCGGGCGGCTGGCTCAAGAGCGTAGTCCCCCCAGAGGCGCTCGGCTTCTAAAACAGAAAACTCCGAGTTCGAAAGTGCTCGGGGTTTCGCTTCTTTGGATGCGTGACATTGGTTTCCCCGAATGCTGAACAAAGCGTGATCATATACACCAGAAGAGTAGTCGCCCACGCTTCTAGGCAGATACCACAGGGTCTGAATTGAAGGTGCGGTAGCAGCTGCGCCGTAGACGTCACGCAGTGATTGAAATCATCGCCTTCAACACATTGCTGTCATCGCCAGGCTTCGGAATAAAAGCATCTAGCCATTACGATGGTTTTTTACTGATAAAGCGGTAGTTGTCACTTGCATGGGTTTTCCCTTAAGACCCTGTGAGACAGTGGGGTTAAAGCGGGAGTAGTAACGTCAGAAATGTGACCTTGGGACACCGGAAAAACGTCATGTTGGTAAGCGGCTGACGTAACGACACAGACCATAGAAGTGATTGACTGCCAAACGATAAAAGCCAGTCAAACACCCACTTGTTGTATCCGCATATGCATCGACAATGGTACCTGGGCCCCGGCCAAAAGTGAGAGATAGTGACCTGGCAGCTACCACACAAAGTTCTAGCGCCTGCAGTTAGTTAGGCATGGAAGCGAGCGCCGACCTCGGAAGAACCGATACAACACGTAACCAAGGTTGTGGCGGGGCTGATTCTGTGCAGCCCGGTTGGAAAGGCGGTTGTATATTCTAAAACAGACCATTGGCTTAATCGTCAGTTTCGTCGAAATTACCGCTGAAAACGCGACCGAGCGACTCAATTCGGGCAAAATGGAGGGATAAGGGAGGAGTTATGCGTCGTGGAATTTTACTCGCGGGCGGAAGTGGTAGTAGGCTGCATCCGGTTACGCGGGCTGTTAGCAAACAGCTTCTGCCTGTTTACGATAAACCAATGATTTACTACCCGCTAAGTACGCTAATGCTGGGCGGCATCAGGGAAATATTGGTCATCAGCACACCGGACGATACCCCAAGATTTAAAACGTTACTGGGTGACGGTAGTCAGTGGGGACTTACTATTCAATATGCTATCCAGGAGCGACCAGACGGCATAGCCCAAGCATTTATTATTGCTCGAGATTTTCTAGCCAATGAGCCAAGCGCATTAGCATTAGGGGACAATATTTTTTATGGTCCTGGCTTAACTGGGATTATGACAAGCGCCAGTGCGCAGTCGGAGGGTGCATCGATATTCGTCCACCGCGTGTCGGATCCTGAGCGCTTTGGGATCGTTGAATTTGATGACGCAATGCGCGTCGTTTCGATTGAGGAAAAACCGTTGCAACCGCGTTCAAACTACGCTGTTACGGGCCTGTACTTTTATGATTCGCAGGTATCAGATGTGGCGGCTGCGTTAACGCCTTCGTCGCGCGGTGAACTCGAGATTACCGACATCAACCGTTGGTACTTGGAGCAGGGAAGCCTCAACGCAGAGATCATGGGAAGGGGTTACACGTGGTTGGATACGGGTACACACGATAGTTTGTTGGAGGCTAGTGCTTTTATATCGACCATACAAAAACGCCAAGGATTAATGGTCGCATCCCCTGGCGAAATCGCTTTCAACCGCGGGTGGATTGATGCAGAGCAGTTGCTAACCCTCGCGAGATCTTTGCAAAAAAGCGATTACGGACAGTACTTGGCGGGTTTAGTCGAGGGTAGGTTGTGACACACCTGAAGGCAGCATCTACAGTATTACCCGAGGTGGTGGTTATCGAGCCCAGGGTCTTTGGTGACGATCGAGGATTTTTCTTTGAAAGCTTTAATGCCGTAGCGTTCGAAAAATCGACAGGTGTCTCAGCGGCCTTCGTTCAAGATAACCACAGCAAATCCTCACGCGGCGTGCTCAGGGGACTTCACTATCAAATACAGCAGCCGCAGGGAAAGCTGGTTAGGGTAAGCCAGGGCGAGATCTATGATGTGGCGGTGGACATTCGCATAGGATCACCTACCTTTGGGCGCTGGACAGGATTGATTCTGTCTGCTGAGAATAAAAAGCAGCTTTGGGTGCCGGCAGGATATGCCCATGGCTTTATTGTTATGTCTGCGACCGCTGAGGTGCTGTACAAAACGACCGACTACTATGCGCCGGAGTACGAGCGATCAATCCGGTGGGATGATCCACACTTGAATATTGATTGGCCAGCCGAATTACTGCCACCAACCTTATCAACAAAAGATGCCTCCGCCAGTGCCTTCTCCGAGGCAGAGCTGCCAAAGTTCAGCCGATGAAGGTCCTAATACTGGGAGCAGCGGGACAAGTCGGCAGTGAAATTATTGCGGCTCTTGAGGATGCCGCTGTTAAAGATGCTCCGCCAGACAAAGCCGGTGCATTGGCTCTAGATCATGGTTTGCAGGTGTTTGGCGCGACACGCCAGTCGCTTGATGTTACTGATGTTGTGTCTCTCAACGCGGCAGTCAGGGACTTGTCCCCTGACTGGATCATCAACGCCACGGCTTATACTGCTGTTGATCGTGCGGAATCTGAGCCGGATCTTGCCAGGTTGATCAATGCGGCCACACCCGGAGCGTTGGCTGAGATCTGTCAATTAGTGTCAGCTAGGTTACTTCACATCTCCACAGACTATGTGTTTTCGGGTGATGGTAATCAGCCGTTTACTGAGGCACACGACACTGAACCTCTTGGGGTTTATGGGAGTTCTAAATTGGCGGGAGAGACAGCTATTCGTTCGGCGTTGCACGAGCACATTATTTTGCGCACTGCCTGGGTCTTCGGTCCCCAGGGTAATAATTTTGTAAAAACGATGTTAAAGCTTGCCGAATCTCGCGATGAAGTTTCAGTAGTTGACGATCAGGTTGGTGCACCAACCTCGGCCAGATCGATAGCAGACGCGATAGCGACCATAGTCATCGACATGGCTTGCGCTGATGGAGCAGATGATCGCTGGGGAACCTACCATTACTCGGGGTACCCTTATACCTCGTGGGCTGGTTTTGCAGATGAAATTTTCTCTGCCGCGAGGGATCTCGGGATAATCAGCTCACCTCCCAGCGTTAGACCCATTGGTACCAGCGAATATCCGACGCCGGCGGTCAGACCGGGTAATTCGAGGTTAGACTGTACTAAAATCAACGACATCTTTGGCATTAAACCGGACGACTGGTTAACCTCGCTTAGGCCGGTGCTGTTCGCATTGCAGTCTGCGGAGCGTGGATGAAAATCTTAATGACCGGTGGCGCAGGGTTCATTGGGTCTGCTGTCGTGCGTCACTTGATTGACAATACCGCTCATAGCCTTCTGATCGTGGACAAGCTCACCTACGCCGGAAATCTGTCATCCTTGGCGGCGGTCTCAGCATCAAACCGTTATGCTTTTTTGCAGGCCGACGTCTGTGATCGCGAGAGCTTGGATAAAGCCTTTGGCGAGTATCGTCCTGACGCGGTAATGCACTTGGCCGCTGAGTCACATGTTGATCGTTCGATCGATGGTCCGGCAGCATTTATTCACACCAACGTGCTGGGTACCTACACATTGCTTGAGGCGTGTCGCGCCTATTGGTCGTCACTTGGAGAAGGTTTGCGCAATGCGTTTAGGTTTCATCACGTTTCGACCGATGAGGTTTTTGGTGATCTTGATTGCACTGGTGCTTTGTTCAATGAGGATACGCCTTACGCACCCAGCTCGCCCTATTCGGCTTCAAAAGCTAGTTCTGATCACTTAGTAAGGGCATGGGGGCGAACGTATGGCCTCCCTATTTTGGTCACAAACTGCTCCAACAACTACGGCCCGTTTCATTTCCCGGAAAAACTGATCCCCCTGATGATCATCAATGCGCTCCATCGGCGGCCATTACCCGTCTATGGGGATGGCAGACAAATTAGAGATTGGTTATACGTGGAAGATCATGCGCGGGCCTTAGTAAAGGTACTTGAAGAGGGGAGCATCGGACATACCTACAATATAGGTGGTCACAATGAGCGCTCAAATCTAGACGTTGTACACACCATTTGCGATCTGCTCAATGAGCTCTCACCGGCGCGCAAAAACTACAGGGAACTTATCGAATTTGTCTCTGATAGGCCAGGACATGATATGCGTTACGCCATTGACGCTTCGAAAATCGAGCGGGACCTGGGCTGGGTGCCGGAGGAAACGTTCGAAACTGGTCTTCGTAAGACTATTCAGTGGTATTTGGATCGCGGTGATTGGTGGAGATCGGAGGACCG
>CAJYBS010000244.1 GCA_913064795.1 uncultured Gammaproteobacteria bacterium | reverse complement strand
CGGGGAGCCCCTTTGGATCCACCGCTCACGGTTCATAGGACTCCGATAACGCTTGATAAATCGCAACCGATAAGTCGTCGCGAAATCGATGGGGTGATCTGAACAGCTGAATTAAACCCACCGCAATAATCTGCTCAACAGGGTCCATCCAATAGACCGTGCCAGAGGCGCCGCCCCAGTCGATTTCACCGGCTGAAGATAAAACACCGCGACGGACGGGATCAATATAAACGCCAATTCCGAGGCCATGACCAGCACCCAAACCCAACGTTGGATTATGATCTGGCCCAATGTTCGCATCCGAGATCGCCCTCGGTAAATGATCCCGCGTCATCAGCGCTACAGTTTTTGGGCTCAAGATCTGACGATCAAGAAATCGGCCCTTGGCACGCAACATCTCCAGAAAGTTCAGATAATCCTGAGCGGTTGAAAAGAGACCAACCCCTCCAGAGTCAAATTGCATCACCCGCTGGGGACCAGCAAAAGGTAGCCCGTGAGCCACTACTAGTTCCGAGGACTCAGGGTTATAAGCCTGCATCGACGTCAAACGGTGCGCTTGATCAGGTGCCACGCTGAACGACGTGTCTTTCATGTTCAGCGGGTCAAAGACCTGTGATTTCATGAAAGCTTGCAGCGTTTGACCTGATATTCGCTCAATGAGCGCGCCTAAGACATCAGAAGCATAGCTATAACCCCATTCGGTACCCGGCTCAAATCGCAACGGGAGCTGAGCTAAACGCTGGGTAAATTCAGTCAGATCTGCGCTTTGATCAAGTTTTAGCTGCTGCTGCATTGCGCTGAGCGGATGCTCACCCCGAAAGCCGTAGCTCAACCCTGACATATGCGTAAAAAGCTGACGTACCGTCATCCCACTAATTGCAGGCCGAATCGCGTGTCCATCGAACACGCCCATCTCTTTAAACTCGGGTAAATACCTCGCCACAGGATCATCAAGATGAAATTCACCCGCCTCATAGAGCACCAGCGCGGCCACGGCGGTCACCGCCTTAGTCATCGAATAAATCCGAAACAGGTCATCGGGCTTAAGCATCTCTGGATTATCCAGACCCCGCGCGCCCCGGGTGACAGACTCAATCACCCGCCCATTACGACTGACCATCACCGTCATTCCAGGCACTTTTTTATCTTCGACATAGGCATCCACAAGGGCAGTCACGCGGTCAAGCCGACTGACATCGATCCCTTCATGCGCAGGCGTCCACACCTCGCCAGCCATTGCCAGATTGGTTAGGGCCAGGTTGTAAAACAGAAGACCACAAATCAAAAGCATTATGCCCAGTCGATTGTTGGGTTCTAAATCTGTCATCGCTTTTTCCAGAGCAGCCCGCTTCATTTGCTGCATCAATGTTGCAAAAATCTCTCGCCGTCCTGGACCGCTGGCAATCCGAGCACCGAGCGCCGTGGATGTCGCGCAAAGGCCTCACCCACGCGTGGTACTATAGATCATGCGCTTACAAAACGCCCTGATCACTGGTTTAGCCCTCGCTGCGTTACTAACGGCAACGGTGAGTCATGGCGCGGGTACTTTGCGTGTCTCCCACGCGCTCGAATACGGCGGCGCTGAAAACCTGAATCCTTATGACCCCAACCGGTTCACCCCAGCGATTTATTTTTTATATTCTCGACTCGTCCGGCCCAACGATCAGGATGCACCATCCCCAGACCTTGCTCTTGCTTGGTCCAGCAATGCTGAATCGGATCGCTGGCGCTTCGAGCTCCGAGACAATGTTCGATTCCATGATGGCAGCACATTCGGTGCCGAAGACGTCGCTTATTCCTTAAAGTTCCTGCTAGACCCCGAGCTTGATTCACCGCTGATTTCCACACTCGGCATTATCGAGGAGGTCGAGGTGATTGATCCGCTGACCGTCGATATCCACCTCGCTCAAGCCCACGCGGATTTTCCTGTACTGCTGATGGATTATCGCGCACGGATGATTCCAGCAGGTATCGGCCTTGCTATCCGAGAAGTCGGGATCGGTACCGGTCCTTTTAAGCTTGACCTCAATGATCCCGAGGGCATCAGCCGGGTTGTCGCCAATCCGGACTATTTTTTAGGCCCCCCAGGACTCGATCAAATCGAAATCATCGGTGTCAACGACGCCAACGCTCGCATGCAGGCGCTCCTTTCTGGGCAGCTCGATTATGTTGAGCGGGTCAGCCCAAGGCTTGCGCCGCTGTTTAAAGACAACCCAAGTTTTAAACTGCAGCGCTTTCCAACCGGTGAGATGAACCATATTGCGTTTCGGACAGACATACCGCCCTTTGACGATTACAGGGTACGCAAAGCCCTGAGAATTGCAGTCGATCGCCAAGCTTTGATCAACACTGCCATCGGCCGAGGTGGGGCCGTGGTCGCCTGCGACGCACCGGTTTGGCCCGGGGACCAATATCGCTTGCACCGAACCTGCGAGCAAGATCAGGCCGAAGCAAAACGGCTATTGGCAGAAGCGGGATTCGAAGACGGCCTCACCTTTGACCTCTATACCACAGGACTGTTTGCGACGGGTATCCCAATTGCTGAGGTGTACCAACGCCAACTAGCAGCAATTGGTGTGACAGTGAACATTGTTGTTGCACCAGCGGACGGTTACTACGGCGACGTTTGGTTAAACAAGGCCGCGTGCGTGAGCTATTGGGGGCATCGTCCAGCGGACCAATATCTGAATGAACTCTATCGCGCCGGTGGCAGCTGGAATGAAACCTACTGGAATCGCCCAGACTTTGACCAAATACTTGACTCAGCAAGGGCTGAACTTAATTTCGAAAAGCGGCAAGCACTATACTTCGAAGCCCAGGACCTGCTTTTTGAACAAGGGGGCACCTTCATGCCCTTTCATTACGTCAACCATCGCATCATCAACGCTGACGTCCAGGGCTTTGACAATATTATGGAATTCGCAGTTCGGTGGTATCGAATCAGTAAGCCCTAGCCGTCGCTTCGCTGTAGCCAAACCCCTTCATCGATGCGACAACACCGCGGCAAGGAGTTCGCGGGTGTAAGGATGCGCGGGTTGCTCGAAAATCTCCTGCGTGGCTCCGGCTTCACAAATTCTTCCGTTGCGTAAAATCGCCACATGATCAGCCAACGCGCCCACCACCGGCAAATCGTGAGAGACAAATAACACGGTCAGCTGTCTCTTTGACTTGAGTTCAGTCAAAAGTTGCATCATCGACGCCTGAACCGAAACGTCCAATGCCGACGTAATTTCATCGCACAAAAGCAAATCCGGTTTCGCAGCCAAAGCTCTCGCGATTGCGACGCGCTGGCGCTCGCCCCCAGACAGTTGACCCGGGAACCGGTCCAGATAGTCACGCGGCAATTGAACACTGTCCATTAACTCGTAAGCCTCCGCCGAGCGCTCAGACGCGGAGTAGTTAAAGTAGAGCCGCAGCGGCCGCTCGATGATGTCACGAATTGTTCGGCGTGGATTTAAAGAAGCATCAGGATTCTGGAAAACGAGTTGGATTTTCCTCAAAACCTCTGGGCTACGCCGACCCACCGGGATCAACAAATCATGCTGATTCAGAAATGTTGCCATGCCCCTCAATCCCGGTTGAAGACCGGCCAAAGTTCTCAGGATCGAGCTTTTCCCGCTTCCAGACTCTCCCACCAAACCTAGCGTTTGGCCTTGCCTTAACTCGAGACTCACATCAGCCACAACGGGTTCAGGCGCGCCATGTAACCACCGCTTGATGGGTCCCGTGGACTGATAGGTTAACGCCAGATCCCGCACCGCTAATACAACCTTGCGCTCTGGCTCGAATCCCTCCAAAACTGCTCTCGGGGACGAATTAGGCAATTGGAACGGTGCGATCGATGACTGCCGACTGCACTTGATAAGATGTCCCTTAACGTCAATCACATCTGGTTTTTGAGTTCGACAGACTGCTTCCGAAAAACCGCAGCGCGCCTCAAAAGCGCAGGAATCCTTTGGAGCGCCCAATGATTCGGGAAGTCGGCCCCGAATGCCATCCGGCAGCGAAGCCTGTCCCAGCCGAGGCACACTCGCTAGTAAAGCTTGGGTATAAGGATGGCCTGGCTGGTCCATCACCGATTCTTGGGTGCCCGCCTCAATTATCTCCCCCGCATACATCACCGCGATTTTTTGGCAGGTCTTGGCGATGACACCAATGTCATGGCTCACGAACACCATCGCCGTTTGGGTCGTCTCGCTGATCTCTGATAGCAGCTGCAGCACTTGGGCCTGAGTGGTGACATCGAGACCCGTGGTCGGTTCATCGAGGAGGAGGAGTCTGGGACTGCCAGCCAGCGCCATCGCGATGGCCACCCGCTGTTGCTGCCCCCCCGACAGT
>CAJYBS010000243.1 GCA_913064795.1 uncultured Gammaproteobacteria bacterium | reverse complement strand
AAAGAACAAATGATCGACTGGTGGGGGCCGATCATTCATGAGTACTACGGAGCGACGGAAGGTCTTGGGTTTGCGGCCTGCGATACCGAGGAGTGGCTGGCTCATCCCGGCACTGTGGGTAAAGTTGTTATGGGAGATCTGCATGTTCTAGACGACTCTGGTCAAGCTCTGCCGACGGGGACCGCGGGTACCCTATGGTTTACGACTGCCACAGAGTTTGAATATCACAATGACCCAGAAAAGACGGCAGAGGCATCGTCACCAGACGGAGTAATGACGACTGTGGGTGATGTTGGCTATGTCGATGAGGACGGATTTTTGTACCTGACGGATCGCGCTACTTTTATGATCATTTCCGGGGGGGTTAACATCTATCCTCAAGAGTGCGAGGACCTTTTAATCAGTCATCCCAAGGTGGCTGATGCGGCGGTGTTTGGCGTTCCCAATGAAGATTTGGGCGAAGAGGTTAAGGCCGTCGTCCAGCCGATTGAAGGTTTGGTTGCAGACGATGGACTGACTGAAGAACTTTTGGGTTATCTCAGCGGCCACTTGTCCCGCCAAAAAATACCAAGAAGCATCGACTATGAACAAGCGCTGCCTCGTCTCCCAACAGGCAAGCTGTATAAGCGCCTGTTGCGGGACCGGTATTGGGGCGAGGGCCGCTCGAAGATCGTTTAGGGCACCCGTTATGCTGGGTAATGGGATGATGCAGCTTCTACGCCATTTTTTGGTTCTAGAAACACCCTTGCCCCAGATGCTGGGTCGGCAGCTGTTTGGGGTAATGGGCTGGATATTGACTGAGGTTGTGAAGACAAAGCCTTATCGGGTAGTCAATAAAAACCGCTTCAAAGAACCTTTAAGGAGATAGATTCCAAAAAAAGGCGCATAAAAAAGGTTGATAGAAAGACTTAAAAAAGAGCTAAAACAAGACCATTTAAAACGGACCATTGAGAATCAGGAGCGTGAGCAGATGTTTGATACAGTTATTCGAGGGGTACAAATCGTTGATGGAAACGGCGGTGCACCCTATTCAGGTGATATCGCGATCAAGGACGGTCGGATCGAGGCGGTTGGGCTGGTCGAGGGTCGCGGCTTTGAAGAAATCCAGGCTGAGGGCGCTATTGCGACACCAGGCTGGATCGATGTCCACACCCATTACGATGGACAGGTAAGCTGGGATGACACCCTTGACCCCTCGTTCAGCCACGGCGTGACCAGCGTGGTGATGGGAAATTGCGGTGTTGGATTTGCACCCGCACCCCCCGGCGGTGAGCAGCGATTGATCGAGCTCATGGAGGGGGTTGAAGACATTCCCGGCACTGCGCTTTATGAAGGGATTGAATGGGGACGGTGGGAAACCTTTCCAGAATATTTAGATTACCTTGAATCAAGGCATTACTCGCTCAATGTTGCAGCCCAGGTGCCTCACAGTGCACTGAGAAGTTATGTCATGGGTGATCGAGCACTGCGCCATGAAGATGCGACCGCTGAGGATCTTGCCGCTATGGCAAAGATTGTCGAGGAGTCGATGGCCGCAGGGGCGGTCGGCTTTTCAACGTCCAGAACCGTAGGTCACCGCAGTGTCGTGGGAGAAACTATCCCCGGGACTTTTGCAGAGCGTGAAGAGCTGCTCGCGCTGGCGGGGGCTATGAAAGCCGCTAACAAGGGCGTTTTTCAGGCGGTGCCCGCGGGGGTTGTTGGAGACCTTGCTGGTCCAGAGCACCAGACCACCGAAGAGGAAGTCGCGCTGTTTGCCGATATTGCAGAGGCCAGTGGCAGGGCGGTGACGTTCACCCTCGCGCAGAACTTTAATCGTCCGGATCAGTGGCGTCATTGCCTAGATATTGTCGAGCAAGCCAGCGATCGAGGATTGATCATCATGCCTCAGATCGCAACCCGGCCCATTGGCTTCGTGACCAGTTTGAAGTCTTATCATATGTTTCAGCGTCGCCGGACGTATTTAGAACTGGTTGATTTGCCGTTCGCTGAGCGGCTGGCCATGTTGAAGCGACCGGATATCAAGGCGCGAATTCTTGCAGACGACGATATTCAACCGGAACTGGCAGGGTCCATGGAGAATATTTATGGCTTACTAGGAATGGCTGCATCGAGCATGTTTCCTTTGTCTGTCCCCATGAACTATGAGCCCGAACCAGAGGGCACCCTCGGTCACTTGGCAGAAAAAGCAGGGATGCCGATTGATAGCTTTGTCTATGATTTTTTGCTCGGAGAAGAAGGAAACAACTTTGCAATTTCCCTGGGTGCTAATTTTGTGTCGGGCAATTTCGATGTCATTCATGACATGCTGCTTCACCCTCAGACCACTATTGGGTTGTCCGATGCCGGCGCCCACGTGAATTTGATTTTTGATGCGGTAGGGCCGACTTATCAGTTGATGCATTGGGTGAGAGATCGAAGTCGCGGACCCAAATTGCCGATTGAACTGATTGTCGCCAAGCAAACCGCTCGCAATGCGGATCTCTTTGGCTTGAAGGATCGAGGACGCATTGCGCCCGGTCAGATTGCTGATCTTAATGTCCTTGATTTGGATCGATTGAGTCTTGGCGAGCTTCGAGTGACCCATGACTTACCCGCTGGCGGTGGCCGAATTTTGCAGTCAGCATCGGGTTATCTGAATACGTTTGTTCGTGGTGTAAAGACCCGAGCCCAGGACGAGGACACGGGCGCACGGCCGGGCAGGCTCCTTCGTGCCTAGGTTCTCACTGAGGGGTGCCTAATCAGAATGCCGGCGTGAAGACCAACTGGCTGGAAACAGTGATCAGGAGTTGGTTTTTGTGCATCATTCTGATGGCTGCGCCATCAGCTGTCGCGGATTGGCGAGAGGATCAAAGGCAGTCAATTCTGCACGGCCTACAGGCGGTGTTGATGTGCAATGGGCTTTTCACCAGTCATCGAAGTCTGGATGCCGTGTTTGCTCAGGAGCTCGCTTTTCTGCGCCCGCCCAGGTTTGAGCCAGCGCTTGGAACGGCTTCCGAAGGGCCTTATCGAATCGACCGGCTTAGAAAAAGTGTGACCGTGGGTACCGAGACACCCAGATCGGCGGTTAGCGCGGTGTTCAGAGACGGATTTGGATGTATTGTTCTGCCGCCGGGTCAACTGCCGACCGATGAGGTGCTTGGGAGTTTGCCGGAGGCTCCGAAGGTAGAGGAGAACCAATCTTTCTCGGAGGAGACCTGGCCTTATGGCGATCAAGTCACAATCCTTCAATCGGAAACGGTCGATGCAGTGGCGCTGAAGGCTGCAGGAGATTGGGCCTTTAATCGTGAAACCCCCGAGCAGGTGACAACTAGCCTATTGATTACGCGCCAAAACGCGATGGTGTATGAGCGCTATGCTCCGGGGTTTAACGCACAGACGAGGCAGCGAACTTGGTCGGTGGCGAAAAGTATCGCGGCCACGTTAATTGGACAACGGGTGCAATCCAAGCACCTTGCTCTGAATTCGCCGCTCAATGTGGATTACCTGCCAAAACTCAAAAATTCTGAGCCTGACCCTCGACGGTTAATCACTTTGAGGCAGGTTCTCAATATGAGCAGTGGTTTAGATCCGGTGGATAACTCAGGGTTGGAATACCAAAATGGCAGCGGCCTTGTCTACTGGGCGGGTGATGGGGCTGCGGTTGCGTCACGAAGCCGAGGGCTTGTGCGAATGCCAGGCTCCTACTGGGATTACGAAAATTATGAGACGCTGTTGGCGGTTTATGCGCTCAAACAAACCTTCAAGAACACAGAAAATTATCTCGCTTTCCCGAGACAGGCGCTGCTTGATCCATTGGGTATGAATCACACGCTGATTGGCGTTGACCGGTTTGGAGACTTTATTTTGAGTTCTCAGGTCTACAGCACCGCGCGGGATTTGGCACGATTTGGCTTGCTGTATTTGGCCGGAGGGCTTTGGGGTGATCAACGCTTAGTCTCCGAGGACTGGATCGAGTTTGTCCGGTCCCCGGCGCCAGCTCCTAACAATCCAAAGCAGCTCAATGGCGGCCATTGGTGGCTCGTCCCGAGCGACCGTTTTGATGTGCCGAAGGACGCCTACTGTGCTGCGGGGCATCGTGGTCAGTTTGTGATTGTTGTACCCTCCAAAGAACTGGTCATCGTGCGTCGAGGCTTAGACTTTGGACGCCAAGGCTTTGACCATTGGGACTTGACGCGTGAGATTCTCAAGGCGTTTGAAGCTTAGTCCCATTGAGTATCCTGTCTGACACAAGTCCCGGCGCCGGTGTGCCAAGCATCTGGATGGCTGGGTCGCCCAGTTGCCCTTTAAGAACCGCTTCAGCCTTGGATCAGTTCGCCCAATTGAAGGCGCTGAAATCAGGATTGGTTCCATCGACC
>CAJYBS010000242.1 GCA_913064795.1 uncultured Gammaproteobacteria bacterium | reverse complement strand
CGCTTGCTCGCAGAGGAGCCCCCTTAGCGTCCCGTTATCGGCGTACAGTGTTCACCTTGCTGCACTGATGGCTTTAAAAGGCATTAGAGGCTCTGGTTGTTTTGAAGGTCTTCGATTACGCTGGTTAAATGAAAGCCGCGTTTGACTGTTGATGTTACGAGCCTCAGCAATGACGGGTTTTGATGGACTGCCGCGCTTCGTGACCGATGAGGAGCCATGATGGAATTGAGCATAATGATTGGGCTGGTGCTGTTGGTGGTCATCTTTTTAGGTGTTCAGCTGCTCTGGATCCGCAGAATCGATCACGACCGACGGACAGTTGCTGAGACCGAAACGGGGACAGCTGAGCAGCGCAAGATTCTTCATGAGGAAAACCTTGAACTCAGGGAAAAAAAAACACAGCTTGAAACCAGCCTCAACGCGAAACAGGACATCGAATCTGATTTGCGGCAACGCTTGGAAGCCTCAGAGCAAGCGCGAATCGCCCTAAACGATGAAAAAGTGCGGCTGTTAGAGCAGGTTGCACAGATTTCCACAACCATGGAACAGCAGACTCAGCATCACCAGGAGAAGATGGTGATGCTTGAGGGTGCAAAAGAGAAACTTTCTGAATCCTTTAAGGCCCTAGCGGGTGAAATTTTTGAATCTAAGCAAAAAACGTTTAAACATCAGAGTGAGGAGCAGCTCAGTCAGCTACTCAAGCCTCTTGGGGAACGACTAAAGGATTTTCAGAACCGTGTCGAGACAGCCTACAGCGAGGAAAGCAAGGAACGTTTCTCCCTTCGCAATGAACTGAAACATCTACGAGACTTGAACGCTCGAATGAGTCAGGAAGCGATTAATTTAACCAATGCCCTTAAGGGTGAAAGTAAGACCCAGGGGACTTGGGGCGAAATCGTTTTGGAGCGCGTATTGGAAAAATCGGGCTTGGTTAAAGGTCGAGAGTACGAGGTTCAGCTTTCACTCAAAAGTGACGAGGGCCGTCGGTACCAGCCAGATGTCGTTGTCCATTTACCCGAGGGTAAGGACATTATTGTTGATTCGAAAGTTTCTCTAACGGCTTATGAACGATTTTGTTCTGCTGAAGATGAAGCCGAGCAGATGCTCCAAGCAGCGGCTCACGTGCAATCTTTAAGACAGCACGTGAAGCAATTGGGTGAAAAAGACTATCAAAACCTGATGGGTGTTCGCTCTCTTGATTTTGTATTGATGTTCGTTCCGATTGAGGCGGCCTTTTCAATGGCTCTGCAGTCTGATGATGGGCTTTTCGGGGATGCGTTTGATCAAAATATCATTATTGTTACGCCTTCGACGCTGCTTGTGACCTTAAGAACAATTCAAAATATTTGGCGCTATGAGCATCAGAGCGCCAATGCACAAGAGATCGCAAATAAGGCGGGTTCTCTCTACGACAAATTGGTCGGTTTTGTTGGTGATCTAGAGCTTGTTGGTGCGCGTTTAGCTTCTGCCCAAAATGCCTATGATGATGCGCATAAAAAACTATCGAGTGGGCGGGGAAATTTGCTTCGAAGGGCAGAATCAATGCGTGCGCTCGGTGTTAGCGCCAGCAAAAAGCTCCCGAAGCATCTGATCGAAGAAGCAGCGACCGATGCGTCAAGTTTGCTTGATTCCGCAGAGGATGAAGTGACAATTAATTGATCGGTGGGGAAAAATGGGCAGTCGGATAAGGCGCTCACTGATTAATGTTGAAGGGCGCTTCCATTCAGTTTTGAGGGGCAATTCCAAAACACAGAGATGACGCCTCGGTATTTGGCGTGGGGGGTGATCGAGATTAACCTTCAAGGAGGACCAAATGAAGGGCTGCTCGATTTGAAGGGGTTGCGATTGTGAGAATCTAGAAAAAGATGCAGTTGAGCTGCCGTAAGTCGAACAGCTGTCAGTTGAACAGCCGTAAGTTGAAAAATGAAGTGGATAAGCCCCAAGTTGAGGGAGATGAATTTGAAAAACAGGAAGAAAAACCATGGATTCTGATAATAAAGAGCAAGCGCTCAAGGCCCAAAATGCCTACTGGCGAGCCAATGTGACGACGTTGCTTTGTTTGCTGGCTGTCTGGTTTGTGGTGTCTTTTGGATGCGGAATCCTGTGGGTTGATACGCTGAATCAATTTAGTTTCTTTGGATGGAAGTTAGGATTCTGGTTTTCCCAGCAGGGCGCGATCTATGCATTTGTGATCCTGATTTTTGTGTATGTCTGGCGAATGAATGCTTTGGATCGGCGCTTTAACGTTGAGGAGGACGTCTGATGTCCGCTCAAGTTTTAACCTATGTTTTTGTAGGCCTCACTTTTGGCCTCTATATTGCGATTGCCATCTGGAGTCGTTCTGGCTCAACCCAAGAATTTTATGTCGCGGGAGGGCATGTTCATCCAGTTGCCAATGGCGCAGCGACGGCAGCTGACTGGATGTCGGCTGCCTCTTATTTGTCCATGGCCGGCATTATCGCATTTGAAGGGGCTGACGGAGCTCGTTACTTGATGGGCTGGACCGGGGGCTATGTCTTGTTGGCCTTGTGTCTCGCACCGTATTTAAGAAAATTTGCGAAGTTTACGGTCCCGGATTTTGTCGGAGATCGCTATTATTCGCAGACCGCCCGAGTCGTCGCGGTGCTCTGTGTCATTTTTATATCATTCACTTACATTGCGGGGCAGATGCGAGGTGTCGGGATCGTGTTTTCCCGCTTCCTGGAGGTTGAGATCGAAATGGGTGTCATCATAGGAATGGGCATCGTATTTTTCTATGCTGTCCTCGGTGGCATGAAGGGGATTACTTATACCCAGGTCGCCCAATATTGTGTGCTGATCTTTGCCTATCTGGTTCCAGCGATCTACATTTCTTTGATGTTGACCAACGTGCCCCTGCCGATGCTCGGGTTTGGTGCAACCGTCAGCGACGGGTCGGGACTGTTCCTGCTCGAAAAACTCGATGGCCTGACTGAAGAGCTTGGGATGGCAGCGTTTACTGAGGGACGTAAATCGACCGTCGATATGTTTTTTATCACGGCAGCGTTGATGGCGGGAACCGCGGGATTACCTCATGTGATCGTTCGATTCTTTACGGTACCCAAGGTCCGGGATGCGCGGATCTCCGCAGGTTATGCCCTGATCTTTATCGCGCTCTTATACACCACCGCGCCAGCGGTTGCAGCTTTCGCGCGACTCAATATCATTGATTCGCTGAATGAGGCGAGTTATGCGGAATTGCCGGATTGGTTTGGAAAATGGGAAGACTCAGGGTTACTCGCTTGGACCGATAAAAATAATGATGGAAGACTTCAATACCGCGGTGGCCCGGCTCTATCGCCCACAAAACCTGTGTTTACCGACGACCGGGGACAACAAGGCCAGCGCCTGGTCAGTAATCTCCAGACCGATAATGCGAATGAGCTCTACATCGACCGCGACATCATCGTGCTCGCTCATCCCGAAATTGCTCAGTTACCAAACTGGGTGGTCGCGCTGGTGGCGGCCGGGGGGTTGGCGGCCGCCTTGTCAACGGCGGCTGGTTTGCTCCTGGTTATTTCCTCTGCCATTTCTCACGATTTACTGAGAAACACCCTGGCAAAGAATTTGACGGATGCGCAAGAACTGAGGTGGGCGAGAATCGCTGCAGCACTCGCGATTTTTGTCGCGGGTCTCTTTGGAATCTATCCGCCGGGCTTTGTTGCAGAAGTGGTCGCTTTTGCATTTGGTCTTGCGGCGGCAAGCTTTTTTCCGGTTATTTTGTTGGGTATCTTTTCAACCCGCATGAACAAAGAAGCCGCGATTGCCGGTATGTTGAGCGGATTGACCCTGACCGCTGGATACATCGTGTTTTTTAAGTTCCTTGCACCCGAGTTGAACCAGGCTGAGTATTGGTGGTTTGGTATTTCTCCCGAAGGCATCGGCACATTAGGTATGCTTTTGAATTTTGCTGTATCAGCTGTTGTGATGCGGCTGACGCCTGCGCCTCCTGCAGCGGTTCAGGAAATGGTGCGATCGATCAGAATTCCTAAAAAGGTGAATTAGTATGAGCCAGGGAACAAATCTCATAGAGGCCTACCGAACCGAGGGGTTGCGTCGGGTCAAAGTTGTCTTCACTGATGTCGATGGCGTGATGCGGGGCAAATATTTAAGTCTAGAAAAATTTGCGAGTATCGCCGATGGCGTCTCAGGCTTTTGTGATTGTGTCCTTGGTTGGGATGTCAATGACCAGCTTTATGACAATGCGAGTTTTACAGGCTGGCATACCGCGTTTCCCGATGCACTGTATCGATTGGACCTTTCGACGGAGCGACGCCTCCAGGAGGAAGGTGGTATTCCGCTTTTTATAGCCGAGTTCGTTGATGGTGGCGATGCGCATCCAATTTGCCCCCGAAGCCGG
>CAJYBS010000241.1 GCA_913064795.1 uncultured Gammaproteobacteria bacterium | reverse complement strand
GATCCGGCGGGTGGTGGGTCAGGCACAAAAGAGCAAAGCCTCAAGAATCGTTGTTGCGACAGACCATGAGGCTGTTGTGACCGCATTGCGGGGCTCGAACTGCGAAACAGTGATGACATCACCCGAGCTGCAGTCGGGTACGGATCGTTTGGCGTCTGCCGCAGAGTATCTGGCTTTGGACGAGAGCACCATTGTGGTTAATCTGCAGGGTGATGAGCCACTGATGCCGCCGGAGTGCCTCGATGAAGTGGCAGAAGGACTTGTCCGTTCGAATGCCGATATGGCGACGCTCGCTTGTCGGTTCGACTCTAGTGAAATGCCATCCGATGAAAACAGCGTTAAGGTTGTTACCACGGACGAAGGTAGGGCGCTGTATTTTAGCCGCGCATTGATCCCGTTTGATCGAGATGGGATTGCAGTCACTGGTGACGCTGCGTATCGCCGGCACATTGGTCTATATGCTTACCGCGTAAATTTTCTCAAAGAATTTGTTCATTGGCCCTGCGGGCAGCTTGAGAACCTGGAAAAATTAGAACAGCTTAGAGCCTTGCAGCGTGGGCGATCAATTCAGGTACTAGAAGCTCCGAGGATTGTGCCGCCGGGTGTCGATACGGAACGCGATTTAGCGATTGCTAGGTCGCATTATCAGGAGCTGAACAAATGACCGAACTTAAATTAGTGATGAAGCAAGGCTGTGAAACCTGTCTGATGATAGAACCCTTGGTCGCCGAGATCGCTGAGGCGCATAACCTTGAAGTGATCTGCCAGGATTCTCCAGATTTTCCCGCAGACGTGCCGGTCATCTTTGATGAAAGTTTAGAGCAAAGCTTTAAGCTTGATATCGAAATTGTTCCAACGCTCATTGTCATGCGAGACGGTGAGGAGTCGTCCAGAATATTCGGATGGGACAAGACAGCTTGGTCGGCCATGCTTGGGCTAGAATTTGGTACAAACCTACCTGAGTTTAGACCTGGTTGCGGTTCGATGACCCATGATCCCGGACGCCAAGCCCAGCTGGCTGCTCTGTTCGCTCCAGAGCGGCTCAGTTCAAGACGCCTAACCTTTGACCACTCGGATGAGCTTGAGGTTGGATATGATCTGGGCTGGAGTGATGGGTTGCCCGTGGTTCCTCCGACGCCCGAGCGTGTCATGCGAATGCTGGAGGGCACGCATCGGGAACCGGGGGAGATCATAGGTCGAGTACCTCCAGATTATGCAGTCTGCACTGTAGAAAAAATTGCGATCAATGCGGTCTTGGCGGGATGTCTTCCGGAATATTTGCCTGTGGTTATCACTGCGGTTGAAGCGGTTTTAGAAGATCAGTTCTGCATGCATGGTCTTTTAGCAACGACCTATTTTTCTGGCCCCCTCTTAATAGTCAACGGGCCTGTTTCACGATCGATTGGCATGAATTCTGGCGGAAATGCATTGGGGCAGGGCAATCGTGCGAATGCAACCATCGGCAGGGCCTTGCAGTTACTGATTCGAAACGTCGGGGGCGGAAAGCCTGGGGGCGTTGATCGCGCGGCATTGGGTAACCCCGGAAAGTATACTTTTTGCTTTGCCGAGGATGAAGTGAATTCGTGCTGGGAATCTTTAGCAGTAGAACGAGGCTTTTCTAAAGAAACGTCGACGGTAACGGTCTTTGCTGCTGATGGTATGCAAGGGCTGGTTGATCAGAAATCGAGAACGCCGGAGTCGCTCGGTCGGTCCATGGCTAGCGGGCTGCGGGTCATCGGTCATCCTAAAATGGTTATGGGCTCTGATGCATTTTTGGTCGTCTCCCCAGAGCATGAACGCGTTTTCAGAGAGGCTGGGTGGTCCAAGCAGGACCTTAAATCATTCTTGCTGGACTTACTGATGATTCCGGGCGAAGAGCTGATTCAGGGCGCAGATGGGATTGCTGAAGGAGTCCCTGTTGGATTAAGCAATAAGACCTTGTGTAAATTTAGACCGGAAGGCCTCAATATTGTCCGTGCCGGGGGCAGAGCCGGTCTGTTCTCAGCAATTATTGCTGGATGGGGTGCCAGTGGTAGTATGGGAAGCGTACCAGTAACCCGAGAAATTGTTTTAGGATAAGGAAAGACTGCGATGGAACTACTTGACCCAACTTCTGAATTACAACCGGAAGGGCGCCAGCCATTACCCAGACTCAACCATCTGGTTGGAAAGACGATCGGGTTGTTAGATATCTCGAAGCCGCGAGGTGATGTCTTTATCGATCGGATCGAAGATTTATTGCTCCAGCATGGAGCAAAGACCAAACGGTTTAAAAAACCGACCTTTACCCGCGTTGCGCCGGATGAACTCCGCCAAGAGATCGCGGGTTCCTGTGATGCAGTTTTAGAGGCGCTGGCAGACTGAGGCTCTTGTACGTCGTGCAGTTTGCATGACATTTTAGATCTAGACCGTAGAGGGCTCCCTGGTGCCTTTGTTGCAACGGTAGAATTTGAGCAGGCAGCCCAAGCCCAAGGCGATTCTTTGGGCTTTCATCCATATCAACTATTTGTTGAACACCCGATTCAGGATCGAACCGATGATGAAGTCCGGCAGATTGCAGAAACTGTTTTCCCCCAAGTCATCAATGCACTTTCGAACGCATGAAAAACTTGAGTCCCCTGAGCTTAGAAAGGGGTTCGGCAAAAGAAAGTGGGTAGTGCGTGATCGCACTTTTTAGACAACGCTCACCGATCTGTACAGATGGTTAATAAATCTCTTGCGAACCGCGTCACGATCGTTATTTTGTTGGTGATCGTGGGAATTACATTGGTTTTCAACTTGGCGCGCGCTTACTTCGACTTCCAGACTGAGTTGAGCGGAAATATTGACCGGCTCAGTCAAGCCGCGACTTACAGCGGCCCTTTGATGGCCGAAGCAATTCATCAAGAGCGCATCGATACGATTTCACGAATCGCAGACGGTTTGATGCTTCACAAAGCCATCGAAGCCCTAATGGTACATGATGCCAACGGCAAGGTTTTGTTCGAGAGGGCAGTGCGAGAACCCTTGGTCAAAGCGCCCCTTGTGTCCCTCTTTTTACCGGATGCTCCAGTCGAGCAATCTTTTGCTCTTTTCGATGCGCCAGAGGCGCTGGGGAATCAAGCGCAAATGATGGGAAGGCTCCACCTGACGATTAATCATCAGCGTGGCCTTTTGGGCTTTGTGGAACGTTCTCGACAATTGATCTGGATTGCTCTATTTCGAACATTTTTGACTTTGATTGTGTTAGTTGTGGGCCTTCGTTATCTGTTGGTCATGCCGCTTCGAAAAGTGGTGTCAGATCTCCAGTCAGTTTCTGATGAGGATTCAGAATGGATTGTTCCAAAGGGGCATCAATCCGATGAAATTGGACTACTGGTTCAGAAGATTAACGAAAGTTTGGGTCGACAACGTCAACAAATGACTGAGATCGAGGGAAACGAGCAGAGACTTAAATCGATTCTAGAAGGTGCCGGAGATGCTTGTATTTTGTTTGCGCAGGGAGAAGGAGAGATTGTCTATGCGAATGGCGCTGCGACTGAACTTCTAGGGTATGGTCATGAGGAATTACTGACACTCAGGGTGTTCGATATTAACCCGAGTTTAGACCGGTCGGAGTGGTTTGAGCGTGTTCGAATTGTCTCAAAAATCCGTTCCCATCAGCGGGAATCGATTCTAATTTCAAGAAATGGAGATGAAATTCCCGTCGAGAGTACATCTTCAAGCATAGATTTAGACGGCCGAAGATTACTGCTTTCGTTTATCCGGGATATGAGCGCGCGCAAGCGATTGGAGTTGAATTTAGCCCACGCGCAGAAGCTGACGTCGCTCGGAGAGTTGACTGGCGGTGTAGCGCATGACTTCAATAACCTACTCCAGCTTATTCAAGGTGCACTGGATACGGTAAAAGGCGCCTCCGACCTCAAAAGTCCTGAGGTCCAAAGCAGTCTGAGGATCGCCGATCGAGCATCCGAGCAAGGGGCTGATCTTGTTGGCCAGCTGCTCGCTTTTTCAAAAAAACAAGACCTTGATCCAAAATTGATCAATCTGTTCGATACCATCAGCCGCAATTTGTCTCTTCTTGAGCAAGCAGCTGGAGAGCGTGTGTCAATCAGTTTTGAATCGAACCTAAAGACTTTATGGACGCGGCTAGATTCCACAGCGCTCAACAGCGCGTTACTCAATCTTGTCGTCAATGCCCGGCATGCGATGCCGCAGGGCGGCAATCTAAGGCTGATTCTTAGCGCTGCAAGTACCTCAGAGGTAGCGTCGTACCTGCCGAATGAACTCAAGGACAAACAGGTCGCTGTACTATCTGTCAGTGACGATGGCGAGGGGATGAGCGAAGCTGTTGCGCAGAGGGTCTTTGAGCCTTTCTATACGACAAAAAGCCAGGGCACGGGCATGGGCTTGGCCATGGGCATTG
>CAJYBS010000240.1 GCA_913064795.1 uncultured Gammaproteobacteria bacterium | reverse complement strand
GCCAATTTAAAAACTTACCGATTTGACGCGGCAGAAGTCGATCAGATGCTGGGCGTTGTTGGCAGCGACGCCGTCCCCAGTATTGATCAAATTCATCTCAATTTTGCACTTGGCAAACACTTCGAAGATCAACAAGATTTCGAGCAGTCCTTTCAGTTCTACAAAACCGGCAACGCTATAAAACAGTCCGCCATTGGCTTCGACAGCGAGCTGCTCAGCAATCGGCTCAAACTGCAGCACAAGGTCTGTCACTCTAAGCTGTTCAGTGACCGGTCACAGTCGGGTATCACAGCGCCTGACCCCATTTTTATCGTGGGATTACCGCGAGCAGGATCGACCTTACTGGAGCAGATTTTAGCTTCCCATCCCCTGGTAGATGGCACTCAAGAACTGCCCAACATCGCGGCTTTTGCGTTTGAGCTAGATGGTCGCAGGCGGCTCCAGGATGATCCTCAATACCCAGCGTGCCTGACCACTATTCCTGAGGATGTGCTGAGGGAAATGGGCCAGAAATATCTTGACGATACGCGCATACACCGGGGCAGCGCGCCCTACTTCATCGACAAAATGCCCAACAACTTCAGGCACATTGGCTTGATTAAGCTGATTTTGCCCAATGCTAAGATCATTGATGCCCGCAGGCACCCATTGGCCTGTTGCTTCAGTGGTTATAAACAGCTTTTCGCAAGCGGCCAAGAGTTCAGCTATGGACTCGAGGATATCGGTCAATATTATCAAGATTACATGGACCTGATGAAACACTGGAATACCGTCCTTCCAGACTATATCTTAACTGTTCATCACGAGGCGGTGGTCTTTGACCTCGAAACCCAAGTGCGGAGAATTCTTGATTTTTGCGACTTACCTTTTGATGCGGCTTGTCTCGATTTTCATCGCACCGAGCGCAGCGTTCGCACGCCGAGTTCTGAGCAAGTTAGGCAACCCATTTACCAATCAGGCCTGAATGCTTACCAGCCCTTCGAGCCTTGGCTCGCACCACTAAAAGCTGCAATTGGAGACAAAATTCTCGACGAATACCCCAAATTTGGCCCTGAGATCGTTGAGTCATTGTCCTGAGCGATAAATCGCTTCCAGGCTTAGGCCATCTCGAGTTATATCTGGGGTAAGCACAAGCCCTCCCTAGATTTCTTGGGCATTAAGCGCTACATTCAGGGCAACCTTACACGCAGAGCAATCGCTATGACCCATTTCGATATCCTTATCCGAAATGGCCAGATCTATGACGGGTCTGGCGCCGCGCCCGAGCACCAAGATATCGGCATCAAAAACGGTGTTATCGAAGCCATCGGCGCGCTTTCCGGACACTCTGCCAACGAAACGATCGATGCTTCTGGGAAAATCGTGACGCCGGGCTTCATCGACGTGCACACCCATTACGATGGCCAAGCGACCTGGGACCAGCATTTGGCGCCCTCCTCAAATTTAGGAACCACTACCGTGGTCATGGGAAACTGCGGTGTTGGCTTTGCCCCCTGCCGGAACACCGATCACGAGGTTTTGATTCAGCTGATGGAAGGCGTCGAGGAGATTCCGGAAACCGCAATGAACGAGGGCTTGCCTTGGGATTGGGAAAGCTTCCCCGAATTTCTGGACAGCCTAGATCGTAAACCCCGTGATATCGACGTTGCCGCCTTATATCCCCATGGCCCCTTACGAGTTTTTGTAATGGGCGAGCGCGCTGTTAACCGGGAGCCCGCCACAGCTGAAGATATTAAGGCCATGCAGGCTTTACTCGCAGAAGGCATGGCTGCAGGAGCCGTTGGGTTTTCGACCAGCCGGACATTGGTACACCGAAGCAGCGATGGCTCACTCATTCCCACTTACAAAGCAGCCACCCAGGAGCTTAAAGCCCTAGGCAAAACGTTGTCGGGGGAGCAAGGGCACGTCTTTCAGTTGATTTCAGATTGGGACGATCCCGCTGACGAATTCAGTATTTTAGAGGACACTTGCAAAGCAACCGGCGCCAAAGGCACATTTACCCTGCTTCAACTCGACAACCAACCCGAACTTTGGAGAGAGCAGCTCTCGATGGTGGAGGCCGCACAAACCCGTGGCCTTGATATTCGAGGACAAGTCTTATCCCGCCCGGTTGGGATGATGATGGGTATGCCTTCCTCTATGAATCCCTTTTATCGTCGCCCAACATATCTAGCGCTCAGCGATTTGCCCGTTGAGGAACGCCTGGACCGATTAACCGATCCAGAAACAAAGGCTGCAATATTGGGCGAGTCCAATATAAACCCCCACATCTTTGTCAAAATATTCAACGACAAATACAACAAGATGTATCCCATGGTTGACCCCATTGAATACCTGCCTGAACCCACCGATTCGGTTCAAGCTCGGGCCGATGCTGAAGGCAAAGACCCTCAGTCCTGGCTGTATGATTATCTCCTTGGCAACGCGGGCACAAATCTTATCTACATTCCTGCAGCAAACTACGCCGATGGTATACCAGAGCTCTTGCAGCACCCTCATACCGTGGCTGCACTCGGAGATGGCGGCGCTCACGTTGGATCCATCTGTGATGCCAGCGCAAACTTGTACCTGATCACAAAGTGGGTCAAACAAAAAGCAAAGATTGAGCTGAGCCAGGGCATTCGAATGCTGACCCAGCAGCCTGCGGAACTCTATTCGCTCAACGATCGGGGCATGATCAAAGTAGGACTCAAAGCCGACATCAACGTCATTGACCTTGAAGCCCTGAAACTCAAAACGCCCCATATCGTGCAGGATTTACCCGCCGGCGGTAAGCGCTTTTTACAAAACGCCGATGGACTCGAGCTGACCGTGGTCGCAGGCGATGTGATCTATCGTGAAGGCCGAGCCACCGGAGCCTTGCCAGGAAAGCTCATCCGCCGTCAGACCGCTGGTCAGTAGATTCGGCTCATGACTCGCGGTGAGACGAGCGTATGTTTGACGACCCCGCACCCGTGCCAGCGCTGAACATCCACCGCCTCACCTTAGCCGGTCAGACCCACCAAGGTCTTGTTCGTGCCCATAACGAAGATGCCTTTTTCCTCAGGGAGTCCGATGGTCTGTTTGCCATCGCGGATGGGCTTGGCGGATACCGGCATGGCGGCTTCTGCAGCCGAATGGCGATCAACCACCTTGCCCAAAACCCAGCACTTCTGACGATTACTGATTCGGGTCAAATCGCCCAGGCGATCGAAGACTGCAATCTTGCGCTCATCAACCATCAAAAAACCTCGAAGGAGCATCAGGGAATGCGGACAACCATGACCTGCGCCGCAGTCACTCCGGAAAACAAATTACTCTATGCTTGGGCGGGGGACTCGAGAATCTATCGATTCAGTCACCGTGACGGGTTACTTCAGCTAACGCGAGACCACACGCTTTTGGAAGAAAAAAATCAGACAGGTCGCAGAGCCAGCCCAAGTGATGCCCATATTCTTACCAAGAGCCTGGGTGGCAATCAGGTATTTGAGGCGGCTAACGGGCACCTTCAGCTCGAAAAGGACGACCTTGTTCTCCTAACCACCGATGGTTTAACCAGCGTCGTGTCTGATCACGATATCGAAACAGCGCTCAGAGCCGCTCATACCGATCTTGAGACAACAGCTGTTTCGCTCATCGATCTCGCGCTCAGCGGCGGCGGCCCAGACAATATCACGGCGCTGCTTTGTCGAGTACAGACCGACTAAGTCATCTGCCAGTTCTGGGCGAGCATTCGCAGAACGTCGTCCATATTTTGGACTCTCTGATCGGTTTTCTTTTCGAGACATTTCATGGCGAGGTCCTCGAGCAGTGCTGGAATTTTAAGTCGAGACAAACTGGAAGGTTTCGCAGGCGCATCAAAGCGAACGCTGTGCGCTAATTCTGCCATCGTCTCTCCCGTCACTGCATTTTGCCCTGTTAAAATCTCGAAAAGCAGCGCGCCAATACTATAGACATCTGCTCGATTGTCGATGTCGGCATGATTTTCTAATTGCTCTGGCGACATATAGCTGATGGTACCTTGAACCTCGCCATGGTGGGTCATCGATAGATCTCGTTCTGGATTGAGATCAGGCCTCGGACCTACCTCTTCAGGCTCGGCGCTCTGCCACACTTTGGCCAGTCCCCAGTCGAGTATCACGACCTCTCCGAATGGACCCACCAGAACATTTTCTGGTTTGACGTCACGATGGATCACCCCTTTTGAGTGCGCGTAAGAGAGCGCCTGTGCAACCTGCTCAATCACGTTGATCAGCTGGGTTAGATCATAGCGCTCTCTGTAATCCAAAACTTCTCGAAGGGTGTAGCCATGGACGAGCTTCATCGTGAAGTAATAATGCCCCCGGGCATCTCGGCCTAGGTCATAGGTTGGAACAATATTGGGATGCTGCAAAATTGCTGTAACCCGAGCCTCGCGAAGCAACCTTCGCTG
>CAJYBS010000239.1 GCA_913064795.1 uncultured Gammaproteobacteria bacterium | reverse complement strand
CCTCGGGGCTCACGAAGACTCGACCCATTAAAAAGGCCCAAGCTCGACTCGCCGATAAAAGCCCGAGTCCTGCACGGGGCGACAACCCAATTGAAACGCCTTCACAAGTTCGAGAATAAGAGACCAATCGCATAATGTAATTGAGAATTGAGTCCGAACAGTGCAAAGACTGCACCTCAGAGTGAAAAGCCAGAATTTGTTCTGGAGAGCATAAAACCGGGAGCTCTAATGCATGGCTACGCTGGTCACCGGCGCTCAGCAACTGTCGCTCGGATGCCTCGTCGGGGTACCCCATCTCAATCGCCATCAAAAAACGATCCAACTGGGACTCGGGCAATGGGTAAGTTCCCGCGTGATGGTAGGGGTTTTGGGTTGCAATCACAAAAAATGGACTGGGCAGTGCATGGGTTTCACCATCCTGAGAGACGGTCATTTCCTCCATCGCCTCAAGCAAAGCACTTTGGGTCTTGGGCATTGCACGATTGATTTCGTCGGTTAGGAGAAGATGACTGAATATGGGCCCGGGACGAAACTCAAAGGTCTCAGTCTCTTTACGATACATCGACATCCCGGTGATATCGCTCGGCAGCACGTCAACGGTGAACTGAACCCGTCGATGAGAAAGTCCTAAAACCCGAGAGAGCCCAAGTGCGAGTGTCGTCTTGCCCATTCCGGGCAGGTCCTCGATCAGGAGATGTCCTTGGGCAAGCAGGGTTGCCAGCGCTAATTGAACCTGATGCTCTTTACCCAGCAACACGCTCTTGAGCGCATCAACAACCTGGGATAGGGAACTCCTCATACGTCAGCCTTGAAGTTATTGATGATTATGCAGCTCGATAATTTCCCTGGCTGCGGTTAGACGGTGCTGCTTTGCTTGATCATTTCGCTGTTGCTCAATGTGCTCAAGATACTGCGCGTCGACGCCCTCCGTCACATAAACACCATCAAATACGGAACAATCAAATGCTTCGATATTCGGATTAATGCCAGCTGCGCAATCTTTTAGATCGTCTAAATCCTGATAGACCAACCAATCAACGCCAATATAAGCCTCGATTTCCGCTTCGGTCTGGGCGTGGGCGGCAAATTCTTGAGCTGCCGGCATATCAATACCATACACATTCGGATATCGGACAGGCGGCGCGGCGGAGGCCAAATAAACACGGCGCGCGCCAGCATCCCGTGCCATTTGAACAATTTGTTTTGACGTCGTGCCGCGAACAATTGAATCGTCCACCAACAGCACGTTCTTACCCCGAAACTCAAGCTCGACTGGATTCAGTTTTCGGCGCACGGATTTATAACGTTCTTCTTGACCCGGCATAATAAAAGTGCGGCCCACATATCGATTTTTAATCAATCCCTCTCGATATTTGACATTAAGTCGATGCGCCATCGGCAGAGCCGCGGTGCAACTGGTGTCAGGGATCGGAATGACCACGTCAATATCATGGTCAGGCCAGAGCCTTAATATTTTGTCGGCGAGCTTCTCGCCCATCTTCAGCCTGGCTTTGTAGACCGAGATCCCATCCATGATCGAATCAGGGCGCGCCAAATAAACGTGCTCGAAGATACACGGTGACCAACGGGTCGCCTCGGCGCACTGTTTCCGGTGCAGACGACCATTCGATTCGATATAAATAGCCTCCCCGGGCGCAATATCATCCATCAACTCAAACCCTAAAACGCTCAGCGCCACGCTCTCTGAGGCCAACATGTATTCGACGCCGTTTGCCGTGGTTCGCTGACCCAGTACCAAAGGCCTTATGCCATTTGGATCCCGGAAACCGACCAATCCATAACCCGTTATCAAGGTCACCACTGCGTAGGCCCCAACCGCGCGCTGGTGGACGCGCTGGACCGTCTCAAACACATCGTCTGGCTTTAGCCTCAAACCCGCAACATCATGCAATTCATGCGCAAAAACGTTAAGCAGGACTTCTGAATCGCTGCTGGTATTGATGTGCCGACGATCCGAGCGGAAAAGGTTTTCGTTCAGTTCCCCCGCGTTGATCAAATTACCGTTGTGCGCCATGCAAATACCAAAAGGCGAGTTAACATACATGGGCTGCGCTTCGGCAGAACTTGAGCTGCCCGCTGTGGGATAACGAACGTGCGCAACCCCCATCTTGCCTACAAGCCCGTCGAGCTGCGCCTGATTAAAAACATCTCGAATCAAACCGTTCTCTTTGCGCAGGGTTAACCGATCACCCTCGCAGGTCACAATGCCTGCGGCATCCTGACCTCGATGCTGGAGCATCGAAATTGCGTCGTATAAATCAAAACTAACATGCGATCGACCCACTATTCCCACAACACCACACATACCACTAAGCCTCTTTCAAGTTTTGGATCAGTTGACCGGATTGTTCGAGCACGAGTGGTTTGAGCCACTCCATCGCATCTAAGACATAGGGTACTAAAACTGAAGATTGCCAAGCCGCACTCGATGCTGCTGATGTCCAGTAATAAAGCGCCATGACGCCTAACAGTACAAGCAATCCCCCCCTTAGGAAGCCAAAGATCATGCCCAACAAACGATCCATTGTGCTGAGGCCAGACACTTTAATTAAAGCCCCAAGCAGTCGCGTCAGCAGCCCACACAAAATCAGTGTTGCGAGAATCAAAATGCCATAGGCAACCAGCATCCGAATGGCGCTTTGGGAAATAACGGGCACCAGCATGGCCGAAAGCGGATCAACAAACCACCGAGCGACAATGATCGCAATGACCCAGCTCCCGAGAGCAAGCGCCTCTCTCACGAAGCCTCGAAAGATTGAAAGCAGAGTCGATAAGGTTAGCACGCCAATAATGATCCAATCGGGATGTGCTAATTCCATGCGTTAGCCCCCGATCTGATTGGCGTCATCTTCGACGCGGTAGCGAACAATCTGGACCGCCAAGTCCAACTCGGACGCCAAGGCTTGTCCGGTCTGGCGTAATTGATCTCTGTCCAATGAGGGCCCGACTAAAACCTGAAAAAAAAGTCCTTCATTCGTCGCGCTTCTCAGTACGTAACTGCCGTGCCCCAGCGCCCTGATCTTGGCCCGCAGACGGACGGCATTCTCTTGATCTCTGAAGCTTGCAACCTGAAGACTCCACCCAATCGGGAGACCGTTTTGGTCAAGAATTCGACCGCTCTGCTCTGAATAATCCGCTTGATCGACCACTTCTAGCGGCATCTTCGCCGCACTCGCCCGCTCACGGGAGCGCATTTCAGTCTGTATTTCGGCAACGGATATTCGTGTATCTCGCTTAAACCCGGGGCCAGTGGGAATCTCGACTCGATAGGCCTCTCGCGCTTGCTCGGACCCATCAAAGATCATCGGAATAAAGATCACCGCCAGCGCAGTCAGTACCACTGCGCCAACAATCCGATGTTTGAGCTTTTCTTCCAAGGTTTTACGACCCAGTCTGATCCTGCCTTGCGAGGTATTCTAAGGCTTCCCCAACCACAGGGAAAGAACCGAAAACAATAATCGCCTCCGATTGCGGACAATTTGTCAGCGCTTTAGCCAAAGCCGCCGAAATTCCGGGACAAATCTTTGCAGTCTCTTGAGCGGAATCTGGTAGCGCCAAGCGGAGTTGCTTCGGCGCAAGGGCTCGGCTTTCGTCAACTGCGGCTAAGAACCAATCCGATACCAGCGGTGCCAAAGCGCCCAATACACCCTGAGCGTCCTTGTCTGCATACATTCCAACCACAGCCCTAAAAGATCGCGTTCCTGTCTCCCGAAGACGATTGGCCAAATGTTCTGCCGCATGAGGGTTGTGCGCCACATCAACATAGACCGTGACCTCCCCCACCCTAACGTTCGTCATACGACCGAGAAGCGTTAAATCTTTGAGCCCAGAAATCGCATCAGATTCTACGCCAGCCAGTAAAGACATAGCCTGGACTGCAGCGGCAAGGCTCGTTTGAGGTAACTTTAAAGGCCAGTGTCCCTGCTCAACTTGGCGGACTTTCCCGGATATATCCGTCCACTGCACCCATTCCTCGCGCCAGTGAAAGTCGGTATTGATTTTAAAAACCGGTGCCGACAACCGCTGGGCTTCTGCAATAATGCTGGCTGGAGGGTCAGGATCAGCCAAGATCAGTGGACGGTCTGATCTTAAAATCCCTGCTTTTTCGCGACCGATGGCCTCCCGGTCATCTCCCAGGTAATCCTGGTGATCAAGAGCAATTGGAAGAATCACGGCAAGATCAGGGTCAACAATGTTCATCGCATCTAAACGACCGCCCAGTCCGATTTCCAAAACTGCGACATCGAGTTCTGCCCCTTTGAAAATAAGAAGAGCGGCGAGACACGAAAATTCGAAGTAACTGAGGGTTATCTCCTCCCGCGCCCGATCTATACTTTCAAACGCCGCCACAATGGCTTGGTCACTGACCCGCTCGCCATCGATTCGAATGCGCTC
>CAJYBS010000238.1 GCA_913064795.1 uncultured Gammaproteobacteria bacterium | reverse complement strand
CATTGAAGGACCGGAGGAGGCTCAGCCGGTTTTACTCTGGCATGGCGCCGCCTGCACGCTAAAGATGTGGGACCACGTCATATCGCAGCTTGACCAGCATTTTCAGTTTGTACGTTTTGATATCAGAGGCGTTGGCGCAAGCGTCGCTAGCGGTATAGGCAATATCCAATACACCTTCTACCAGTATGCCCGGGATGCCATCGGCATCTTAGACAGCCTCGGTATTGACCAATGCCACATCTGGTCCATGGCTTGGGGGTCGAGGGCAGCCCTAGCTTTTTGCTCGCTCTACCCTGAACGCGTCAAATCAGCTGCATTATTTGATGCGAGCATTGGCCCAGCGGACGTTGAGGCTCAGAAACTTGGGCATAAGCAGGCCGTGGAGCGTCAGCGGGAAACTGGTGTTACGCCATACGAGCGACCAGAAGGCTGGAACTTGCACCAAAACGAAGCCACCATGCGTCAGGCCATGACCGCGGCAACGTCATTTGACCTCCGGGCAGCAACCGAACAATTGAGAATGCCTGTTCTTGTGGCAACAGGTGACTGCGATCCCAATCTGACTTCAAGCCGACACATCGTCGCAACGATCAAAGATGCGAGACTTGAAACCATGAAAAACGTCGGTCATGGATCGGTGCTACAAAGACCAGACCTAGCAGCCAGACTGTTTAACGACTTCCAGAATTCGCTAACCCGTGCTCGGGGGCTAGGCTAAGAATTTATGCGTTGATCTGCGCGATAATGCGCTCCAGCGTAAGCTCTCCTTCACGCGTCTGCCCTCCCAAATCGATAAACCGCTGCATCCGACGTTGCGCCTCAGGCATCACACGAGTTTGATTGAACAAGTATTGCTCCTCGAGCAAGCCTTGAGTGATCTGTGTGTCCGAATAATCCATGGCTTTTTTCGTGGCAGCGATAGCCTCCCGAGGATAAGCTGCAATTCGATGCGCTAGCGTGGCAACAAAATCATCTAATTCAGCCTTGGGGAGGGCTCGGTTAATATACCCATAGCGTTCAGCCTGTTCTGCATCATAGTCCTCACATCCTAAAGCAACCTCTAACGCCCGCGCTCGACCAAGCAACCTCGGCAATGTTTGCGACCCACTACCACTGGGGAATATCCCTAAAGCAACTTCTGGCTGGCTCAAGGTGGTTAAGCCCATAGCCGCAAAACGCATATCGAGCGATAGCAGAAACTCACTGCCACCGCCCCTGGCGATGCCCGCTATCTTGCCAATGGATGCTATCGGAAGATTTCTAATACGCTGCAGTGCGGCCACATAGAGGTTAAGTTCCGTGGGCCTGAGTGCGACTGCACCGAGAGAGCGAATCAAATCAACATCCGCGTGAGCAATAAAAAATTCTGGGTTACCGCTTTGGAACACGACCACGTTACAGGTTGTCTCCGCTTCCAACTCAAGACTCAATTGATCGATCTCTCTGATCATCTCGATGTCGAGCAAATTAATGTCCCCATGATCAATTGTCACCCAGATCACACCACCCTCTCTGGAAACCTGTAACGTGTTGTACTCATGACTCATGGCCGATACCTTTTTATAATGTAAACCATTATTATAGACGCTATCTTCATCGATCAAACAACATTCGACTGCACTTCTAAAAAAGAGAGCCTGTCAGCGTGACTTCGATCGATTCACTCCACAAAAAGGTAGATCTATTATGAGCTCAGAGATACTCCGCACCATCGACGGAAGAGAATTTGTCCGCACACCAGATATGCAATTCCAAGACCTCCCTGACTTCCCATACCAACCTCACTACGTGGAAGTGGATGGCCTTCGCATGCATTACATCGACGAAGGGCCTGAAGATGGTGAAATCGTTCTGCTGCTGCACGGACAGCCCGATTGGTCGTATCTTTACAGAAAGATGATCCCCATCATCACAGCGGCAGGTTACCGAGCAATCGCTCCGGACATGATCGGCATGGGCCGCTCGGACAAACCAACGGATATTCACACCCACACTATTTATGCCCATGCTGACTGGTGGCTTGAGCTCATTTACGCGCTCGACCTAAAAGACATCACGCTGTTTGGGCAAGATTGGGGCGGCTTTACCAGCTTAATCACGGTTGCGCATCATTCCGAGTATTGGCAAAGGGTGATGGTTTCAAACACCGCGCTCAACCTAATGCCCGAGCCAGTCCTTAATATTGCTCTGGGCCTCAACCGGGAAGATTATCCTGTAGATCCGGAGTCGGAGATCCGTACCTTTGATGATTTTCTTAAGGTTTGCCAGGCTAAAGGTCACATCAAAGAGGATATGTCTGATTTTTTTCAGGGTTGGATGACTTACGCTCTAACAGGACCTGAGCTGCGCGCAAGCGATAATATTCGTAGAGATTTTGGCGGCATCGAGCTCACTCAAGATGAAATCAGAGCCTATGATGCCCCCTTCCCAGAAGAGATTTATATGACCGGCATTCGAACCTTGCCGAGTATGGCCTCCATGCTCGACGTCGATGCCAGCCTGGCTGCCTGGGAAGCATTGAAGCAGTTCAGTAAACCCTTCCTCACCGTTTTTGGCGAATTCGATCTACTGGTGGGCTCCAGAAAAATTCAAAACACCTTGATCAACAATATCGCGGGCGCAGCCGGAATGGCCCACGACCGAATGCCCGCGGGTCACTTCATTCAAGAATCTCAAGGGGAAGCCCTTGCAAATCGGTTGGTCGAATTTATCGCAAACCATTAGTCGCTTAAGTGGAACCCATCACCTGTGATCAAATGTACGCCGCGGATCGCTCCCAAGTGGCCGCGATGCCCGAGGGGTTACTTGCATCGCCTCAGATATCGGGTCAACACAGAGGAGCCCTCAAACTCAACAGAGAGGATCGCTGCGATTTCTAAAGCGCCGATACTAGGCAACAGCGTCCAACCCCATAAGGGTTCAAGGGTTCAAGGCTTGAAGACAAATGACCTTATCGTAGACTATCCTTCAAGCTTATAGATACGCTTAACATTCCCGCCCAAAACTTTTTCCCGGGTCCCTGCTGGCAGCGCTTGCGCATACAGGGTCAAGTCATCAACCCAGGTGTGAGGGTGATCAGGATGCGGGTAATCGGTCGCCCACATGAAACACTCATCACCGACGTGAGCAATAATATGTGGTGCGGCGGTCTCGTCCGGATCACCGGAAATAAAGCACTGGCGCCGGAAGACCTCGGCTGCGCGAGTCCGCTTGATGTTCAGCGAGTCCGTATAGGCATCCAACCGATCGATCATTGCACCGATCCAGCCAGAACCAGCTTCTAACACCCCGAGACGTAGCGTTGGAAAACGTTCGAGGGTGCCCAGTGAAAAAAATGATATCAGTGCTTGCTGCACGATCGATCGCAGCCAGATTGCCTCACCCCAAGCCCGCCCTTCCCGGGGCCAGTCAAAAATGCCGGCAGCTGCCGCATGGGGCGTAAAGGTGGGATGAATCGCGAACGGCACGTCCAGCTCGACACACTTTGCAAACAGAGGATCATGGGCGCTCGCGCCGTGAATAACCCGATTGTGATTAAACGGGTTGACCCAGGCCCCTCGGCAGCCATCTTTCACCGCACGCTCAAGCTCTTGGACAGAGCCCTCAACATCCAGCAATGTAAGCTGAGCAATTGGCACAAGTTTGCCACCAGAATCACGACAGAAGTCTGCAATCCAGCGGTTGTAGGCTCGGCAGTAAGCGAGACTCAATTCTGGGTCTGTTAGCTCGACTTCCCAGAGCAGCCCAAGGGTCGGATAGAGCAGACTGTATTCAAGATTCTCTTGCTCCATGAGAGAAAGCCGATCCCTGGCATCACTAGCGCCAAATGGAAAGTTATCTGCATAGCGCCGATCTGGGCTCGGACGCATGTTCTCTTCACCCATAGCACCCAGCAACCCAAGCGAGCCTTTGCGAGACCGCTTACTGGGCTGACCATTGATTTCAAGGTATTCGTATCCATCGCTGTCGACCTGGATTCTAAGTGCGCGAGCACGATATTTTTCCTCCAAGTAGGTTTCCCAGAGATCAGGAGGTTCGAGGATATGGCCATCTGCATCGACCGTCCCCTCATAAGGAAAACGTTTTATCTCATAAGCCATGGTTGATTTGTCCTTTGCTGTTTAACCCGCACAGTTTTTTTTGCTTTTTGCCTCGGCACTTTTGTGACGGCTACCAAGCACTATCATCCAAGATCTATTGACAAGCAACCTCTAGAAAATAAGCGCCGGCCTGAGGAGAACCGCAAGACTCACAGCGCTGATCCGTTATCCCAGGGTCGCCACTGCAATAGGCGGTGACCGAGTTCGATACAGCCGGTATCAAGGCTCGTTCTTGGCTTCCTGACAGGCTTTCTTGTCCTTTAGAGCGACGCAACCTCGACTTCAACAGGCGATCGCCACTAGTTTGTGATGTTGTG
>CAJYBS010000237.1 GCA_913064795.1 uncultured Gammaproteobacteria bacterium | reverse complement strand
CAGGAAAGATTCGAGAAACGTCACCCGCCGGGCCGAGCAGATGACGCCGGTGATGTTCAATATCGCCGAAAAAATGGCGCTAGAAACCGCCTGTGAGATTGTTTCCCGGGATTTTCAGCGTCCAAGATCAGATCGTTTGTTGTTCACAGAAACCGAGGTGCAAACGAGCCCCTTTAATCGATCGCTGGGTCGCACCATGGGTTCGACCCTTTCAACGAGCTTTGAGGCAGCAATTCAATACGAAGCGCAGTTGGAGGTTGGCGCAATCACCCTAGCGGTTTCTTTTTTGAATGACTATTGGTCGGAGTCGATGGGTGACCGGAATGCCCGGTTTGACCGTTTGGTTGTGGATGGCCCGGATGGGGCAGAGACAATAATCGAGTTTGAAGCCCCACCCCCGGGAACCGAAATTTCCGGCTGTGCCAATGCGACTGCAAGTTATCAGCAACTCAACTGCAATGGCACCATCTCTTTGCCGCTCGATATTACCAAGGCAGGCAATTATGTGTTCACACTGTATGCCGCTGGGGAGCAGGCGGGTGATGCGGCAGTCGCCCTTGAGCTGGCATTGATTAATAGCTCCTCGACGGATGAGATTGGCATGCCTGAGCTCAAATCGCAGTTGGCGCAGATGCACTGGAAGTTATTGGGCGAAGCCGAGGCCGGCAACGAGACGGAGATTGATGCCAGTTACGCTTTGTTGGTGGAGAGCGTGAATCGATTGGCAGAGCGGGAGAACCAACATCTAGACAATTGGCCGTATTATGCCTGCTCCAATCATGACTGGCGAGGCGAACCATTAAACCTCTTAGATAGTAATGGAATGAAGGGTGCTTGGATTTCTGTGCTGACCTATTTGATGACCGACTTTAGATTTTTACATGAGTGATCGAGATGATTAAGAGACGAACTTTACTCAAGACATTCGCTCAAATGGGTGCGTTGCCGCTGCTCGGATTGCCATCATTGTCGAGAGGGCTGATCTCTGATGGTTACGCTGGCCCCCTGCTGCTTCAGATTCAGGCCGAGGGTGGCTGGGATGTGACCAGCTATGTTGATCCGAAGGTGAATCAACCCGGTGAAAAAGTTATTACCAATTGGTCTAAAAGTAGTGAGCCCGGGTTGGCTGGAGGAATATCCTTTGCGCCGTTTGCAAATAATGCTGATTTTTTTCAACGTCACCATAAGAAAATGTTGGTCATCAATGGTATTGATATGCAGACCAACTCACATTCCACAGGCGTTCTGCACAATTGGAGCGGCAGAAATGCGGAGGGTTTTCCTGCCTTGACGGCACTTTTTTCTGCACACCATTCGCCAGAGGCGGCCATGCCTTATATCAATTTTGGCGGTTTTGGATCCACCCAAAATGTGGTTCGGTTTACTCGCTTGCAGGATAATCCTGAGCAGTTGGGTCGTGTGTTGGAGCCGAATCTTTCGGGTTATCACACGCCGAATCAGTACAATGATTACGATGGACCTACTTACTTTCGCGAAGCAGAAGACCTCGCGCTGATTGATCGGTACCGCCAAGCCCGCCTAGCGCGGTTGAGTAGCAGCAGCACGCAGCTGGCTAGACAGATGAATAATCTGAATGCCTACTCTGCGGCCATACGCGGTCGGGATTCTCTGGCAGAATTTGCGCCGTATTTGCCATCGGGCGATGAAGTGATCACACCAGTTGAGGGTTTGCAGAATTTAAAAGGTCAAGTCCAGTTAGTCAGTGCGGCCTTTAAAGCGGGTGTTTCAAGCGCTGCTGATGTTCATCTTAATGGCTTTGATACCCATGATGATCACGATGAAATGCACAGGGTACAGCTCAGTTATTTGAATGAATCGATCGATTTGGTTTGGCAGTTGGCGGAGGAAGGTGGTTACGCTGACCGGTTGACCGTGGTCGTAGGATCTGATTTTTCGAGAACGCCTCATTACAATGAGCAAGAGGGCAAGGACCACTGGCCGATTGGGTCTGTGATTGTGATGCAGTCAGACCCCGCTTGGGGGGATCGCATGCTCGGTAAAACAGATGAGGGGCAGAATGCTCTGTCCATTGACCCGCAGCGTTTGATCGAAGATGAGGTCAATGGCAGCGTGATTTATCCAAAACATGTTCACAAAGCACTACGCGGCCTGCTGGGTCTAAGTGGTTCAACCCTAGAGCAGCGATTCGCCTTCAATAATACCGAGACGTTTAATTTCTTCTCCTAGATCACGTTACAGGTTCAATTGTTTGGACACTTTGGCTAATTGCGATGAAAAGCGGTTTCGAGTTTAAACGCTTTGGGCTCGCAACCGATCTGGAGTTTGAGTCGTCGAGCTGGGTGGGGTCGGCCAAATAAAGTGCGCTCTTGATCTAAAAGGCGCTCTTGATTAAAAAGCGCTCTTAATATAGGCGTCCAAATTTAATTTGTGCATCATCTATGCAGGCTCTAATCTAGGATCAAAGTCTCGGCTACCAAAGGTCGAGATAAACGCTCAAAGGAGATCCAGATGAAACGATTAGGGAAATTGTTGACGACCTTGCTCAGCGTTGCGGCGCTCGGTTTAACGGGTTGTGCCGATTCTGAAGAAGCGGTCGTAGAAGTCAGTGCCCCACCCGCACCGGTTGTAGCTGAAACACGATCTGAACCCATAGCTTATGTCGAATACTTGCAGTGCAAATTTGGTCCAAATTACAGCGCAGAAAGTTTTGGACCTTACCTTGCTGCATGGAATGCCGAAGTTGACGGGATGACGGATCGAAACCTCAGCGCGTTTGGCTACCTTCCCAATGAGTGGAGCTCTGATGTATTCGACGGAGTGTGGGTTTTGAGATGGAATGATAAAGAAAGTCGTGACGCAGGCTGGAAAGAGTATGCAGAATCAGGGGCCGCAGACCGTTTGCGAGAACAACACCCCGGAATAATCGAATGTGGGCCAAACGAAGGACTCGATCTGTTCGCTTTTAACGCCTATTCACAGAAGTCGCCAACGAAACCCTGGACACAGCAGAATCCTCCCTATGCAGCGACCATGCAGTTCTGCTCGATGACCGAGGGCAGACCGCTGACAGATCTCAGGGATCATGTAACCGATGAGTTCTTACCTTATCTGGCTGCCTCGGAGGCACGCATTGAAAACAGCACCTATTGGTACCAGGTTGCTTTTATGGACAAAGAAACCAGCTCAGGCGAGCCTTCAACAGCTTCAGGAGCCTTTGACCTAGTTTGGATGAACTTTTGGGAAACCCTAGAACAGCAAGCAGAGGGCAATGCGGATTGGGCCGAACACGGGTCAGCAGTGCAGGCGAAGTTCGATGAGCTTATGCAATGCGGTGATCAGATACCTTATCGTGGGCATTACTTCCGGACAGTGGCGAGCTCCTAGAGTTCGATGTTGATAAATAGGCGGCGAAGGCCGCCTATTTACTTCCCTTGAAAATCTCGATCAAGATTGGGTCAGGGTATTTTGCGAGAAAATTTGGGTAGTCGGCCGTAGGTCAGGGCTCGCCATAACCACTCGACGGGTCCGTAGTAAAAACGCTGCAGCCACCAGGTTGAAAACGCCCATTGAAATGCCCAAATCAGCAAGACCAAGCCATAGATTTTGGGTAAGGGTATTTGATCGACTAATCCGAATCCGGCGCCCGTAAATAGGAACAGGCAGATCAAAGACTGCATGAGATAGTTCGTTAGCGCCATGCGGCCAACATTCCCTAGCCCCTGCCCGATATTTCCTTGTTTAATCATGAGTATCAGAGCACCGATCCAGCCCATCGCCAACGCCACCCGCCCGAGATGGTAGGTAGGGCTTAACGGCGCAAATGATTCAAGGAGATCAAACTGACTTTCGATCGCTGTCCAAATCTCAAATCCATTGATCAGCAGTCCGCTGCCAAAGCCGTAGAGCATCATTTTTCGATAAAAGGCATTTTCCGCATTGCCCTGCAAAATACCCATCTTGAAAAGGGCCATTCCAAGGAGCATTAAAACCAAGGCGTCCGGCAGCAGAAATTGCCAGAGACTCATGAGAACTTGAGTGTTGTGACCGAGCGTCCAAGAAAAGGCCGAGCAGTAGGATGCGGATCGTTGGAGGATCTCTTGGTCGATTACGCCAGGTTTGGGGGAGTACTGAGTCTCAAATGCGGCCCATTCCTCCGCTGAAGCTCGTAGGGTCGCTGGAATCTCTGCGTTTTGAGATTCCAGTGCCGCAACGGTCTGTGCGGCGCCTTGAAGATACGACAGACCAAAGTACATCGCGGTGTTGTAAAGGCTGATCAAAGCAAGGCCCGCGATGGCGATTTTAAGGAGGGCTTGGCCGCTCAAATTTCTGAAGAAATACAGTAAAAACCCAGCTAAGGCATAGGTAACCAAAATGTCTCCTGTCCAAAGCAATAGGTAGCCGTTTGCAAGACCAAAGATGAGCAGCCAGGCGGTTCGTTTAGCGTG
>CAJYBS010000236.1 GCA_913064795.1 uncultured Gammaproteobacteria bacterium | reverse complement strand
CTTGGCCCTCAGCCTGCTACTCGTTGACCTTTCAGTCGTGACCGCTCTTTACGTCATGGCCGCTCAGGCAATCTCTGGCATTGCGAAAGATCTGAGCAAAATGAGCGCCAAAAGCAGCATTAAACTGCTTCTGCCTGATGACGAACAGAACCGCTTATATCGATGGATTTCATTACTTACCGGATCAAAAAATACACTCAAGGGCCTTGGCTATTTTCTCGGCGGGGCGCTGCTTGCCTTAACCGGGTTTCAAAACAGCATTCTGGCTTTAGACATTCTGCTCGGACTGACATTGATCGCTAGCTTATTGTTTCTCGAAAAACGTCAGGGCAATTTAAAAGTAAAGTTCTCTGAACTTTTATCCAAAAACGCAATAATCAACCGATTATCCATGGCTCGATTTTTTTTATTTTGCTCAAGAGATATCTGGTTTGTCATCGCACTCCCCGTCTACCTTCAATCACAGTTGGGTTGGCAGTTCGTTGAGGTAAGCGGCCTGCTCGCAGGCTGGATTATTTTTTATGGCATTGTCCAAGCCCTTGCCCCAAGGGTGACAGGACAAACAGAAACGACCCACCCCGATCGCCAAACCTTAGTTCAGTGGGGCTTTTTGTTATCCTCCTTGCCCGCTCTAATTGCTCTGGCGCTTTACCTGAACATGCCTCCCGGCATTACCCTGATCTTGGGGCTTTTGGTCTTTGGAGCCTGCTTCGCAATCAATTCGAGTGTGCACTCTTATCTCATTGTTGCCTTTGCGCAAAGAGACGCCGTCTCCATGGACGTCGGTTTTTACTACATGGCAAATGCAGGCGGGCGATTGGTTGGAACACTGCTCTCGGGCTTTTTATATCAGGTGAGTGGCTTGCTCACCTGCTTGATCGTTTCATCCGTTCTGATTGTCTTGAGCACGCTCGCGGCCCAAACCATTCCTACCTCCGATTAAGCTGATGGAGGCCAAGCGTTATTACAGAAAAATTCCAAATCAACATCCAGGGCGACGCTCAAAATTCCCTATTTCTCTAAACTATTTAAATGTCTTTATCAAAACTTAACGAAGGTTCGCTAAAGAAAGTAGGATACACTCACTCTGACGTGGGCCCCATTAGAAACAGGGACGGCCCCGCGCCGCGACAGCGACAACAAGAACAACAAGATGGATCGCTTAAATCATGACAGGCCAAACCATTCGTGATTATACTTGCGAAGCCCTCCAGCGCCATTCATCGTCAGAATCAACAAGAGAATCATCCGATGCCTCCTGCTAATACCTTCTCAAAGTTATTCAGCCACGCACCTATCCGACCGTTGCAGCAGCACATGGAGAAAGTCCAAGAATGCACGGAGGAGCTCAACCCATTTTTTCGAGCGGTCTACGCCAATGACTGGGAAGCCGTCGAGAAGACCTACGATCAGATTTGCGAAATCGAGGGCCTCGCTGATGACGATAAGAAACATATGCGGCTTAGCCTTCCCAAGAGCTTGTTTATGCCAATCAACCGGAACGACTTACTCGAGATGATTTCTAAACAAGATAAAGTTGCTAACTGTGCAAAAGACATTGCAGGCATCGTCCTGGGCAGAAAAATGCGCTTCCCAGAGGGCATCCAAGAGGCACTATCACAATACGTCGATGCTTCGATTAAAGCCGTTGTGGAAGCCAGCACCGTTGTTCACGAGCTCGATGAGCTGATTGAAACCGGATTCGGTGGTCGAGAAGTAGAGTGGATCGAGAAGCTGATTGTTCGACTTGATGAATTGGAAACTCAATCCGATAAGCACCAAATTGCGATTCGTTCGCAGCTCCACGCTATTGAAAACGGACTCCCGCCGGTGGACGTCATGTTTATGTACAAAATATTTGAATTGATAGGTAACCTTGCCGACCGCGCTCAAAAGGTTGGCGACCAAATCCATACCATTGTGGCGCGCTAGAGATACTGAGCTCAAGGAAATCGAGCACCATTTGATTCAATTTTTAAGACTTTTTACTGAGACGAGTTCACTATGGAAATTATTTTACAGTACGGCCCTCTGCTTCTAATTATCGCCTGTTGCTTCGCCTTTTTCATGGCTTGGGGTGTTGGGGCTAACGATGTCGCCAATGCGATGGGCACCTCAGTGGGGTCCGGTGCGATCACCATCAAACAGGCCATTATCATCGCCATGATTTTTGAATTCGCAGGTGCCTATTTGGCCGGAGGGGAAGTCTCCTCGACCATCCGCAAGGGTATTATCGATCCCCTAGCCCTCGAGGATTCCCCTGATTTATTGGTCTTCGGAATGATGTCCTCATTGCTCGCGGCAGGTGTTTGGCTGCTCGTTGCTTCTCTGTTTGGGTGGCCCGTTTCGACAACCCACTCAATCGTCGGCGCGATCGTCGGTTTTGCTGCGGTCGGAATCAGTGTCGATGCGGTCAATTGGGGCAAAGTCGGCACCATCGTTGCCAGCTGGGTCACCTCGCCTCTGATGTCGGGCACCTTCGCATTTTTCTTGTTCAAGAGTGTTCAACGGTTAATTTTGAATCAAGAAAATCCCTTGGAGAAAGCCAAAACCTACGTTCCGTTCTATATGTTCTTGACCGGTTTCTTGATCGCAATGGTCACCTGCGTGAAAGGATTAAAGCATCTTGGATTGGACTTATCCGCCGCGGAAGCCATCTTCTACTCTTTTCTGATAGGGGCAGCGATTGCCTTACTCGGAACACTAGTTTTAAGCAGAATTCAGCCCGATCCCGGTTCCGAATCCCAAAATAGATTCAGTAATGTGGAAAGAGTCTTTGGTGTGCTCTGCATCATCACCGCCTGCGCGATGGCTTTTGCTCATGGTTCCAACGATGTGGCCAATGCCGTCGGTCCCTTGGCCGCGATCAACAGTATTGTTGAGAGCGGCGGCACGATTGTCCAAAAATCAGCAATGCCGGTATGGATTCTGTTTCTGGGCGGGGCGGGTATCGTGATTGGTCTTGCAACGCTGGGTTACAAAGTCATCGCGACGATCGGAAAGAAAATTACAGACCTAACGCCGTCTAGGGCTTTCGCAGCAGAACTCGCAGCTGCGGGTACAGTGGTTCTGGCTACTTATTTGGGCGCACCTGTATCAACAACCCATACCCTCGTCGGCGCCGTTCTGGGTGTTGGTTTGGCCGGAGGTATTGTCGCGATCAACCTGAGGGTTGTCGGCACAATCTTCACATCTTGGGTCGTGACACTGCCCGCCGGTGCAGGGCTCTCAATTTTGTTCTTCTTTGTCTTTAAGGGCATTTTCTTAGCCTAGAGCTACCTCTCATCATTGGCCTGGGGCAGTGATTGATAAGACTGGCCACACAATAGCGATGGCGGGCTCAAGGGACTTCTTGAAAAAGAACCCCTTTAGCGAGCATTTGATCTATTTCAGATGGGGTGTAGCCCATCTGCTCAAGGACCTCTCGATTGTGTTGCCCCACGAGGGGTGGACCGTTTAAAGGGTGTTGGCGACCATCAAATCGGACCAACGCACCCGGTCGACGATACGTACCCCAGCGAACATGATCGACCTCTGAGGTCAACGTCATTGCTTGGGACTGAGGGTCTTCTAGCCAGAACCGGTTCGGCGGCAGACCATCCGCCCGAACACAAGCGACCCCAGCAGGAACCAACAGTGATTGCCAGTATTCACCGGTTTGGGTCTCAAACAACGTCGTTAACTCCGCTCCAAGGGCGTTATCATTGGCTTTAAACCTTGCAAACGATGGAGGTCGATGCTCTGTCTGGAGCAAAGCCTCGCGAAATTTGGCGATTTGCTGTGTTGTCAGCAAAGCAAGGAAGACCCACTGCTGCTCAGCGCAGCAATACAATCGATATCGGGCGCTGAGCCCATGGAGTCCAGCATCAGGTAGCGCACGATCTGACTTCCCTGGATAGCTGAGAAAGTCGTCGCTATTCGCATAGGCATTGGCTCCGAGCATATCCACGCTGATTTTTTGTCCTTGGCCACTGCGCTGCCGCTCAGACAGACCCAACATCACAGCCGAGGCAACAACCGCGCCGGTGTTTGGGTCTGGGCTCAGTTCATTGGCGCGCATGATTCGGCTCGCCCAAAGTCGCTGGTCTTCAAAATCGAGCAGATCGGCAGGCAGCCTTCCGCCCATCTGATACACCGCGCCGCCCATCAAGGCGCCTGGGACTGGATGGGTACTTGGCCGCGCTGCGCTCGGCCCATCAGCACCGTAACCAGTGCTTTGCAGATAAATCACCCTGGGGTTAACCGCTGCGACCTGCTCAAAACCAATCCCCAAGCGTTCCGGCACCCCCGGACGGTAATTGTGAATCACAACGTCAGCATCACCCATCAATGTCATCACAAGCGCGCGGCCTTCATCAGTTTTCAAATTCACGCTAAGGCTACGCTTACCCGCATCGACCCTTGCCGCCCCTCAGCCCGAGACCATGCC
>CAJYBS010000235.1 GCA_913064795.1 uncultured Gammaproteobacteria bacterium | reverse complement strand
TCGCGCGTGACCCACCTTCACTCCATCGCTCGATGCTTCAAGACAGCAGCATCAAGACTGCGGCAAAGCCCATCCAGCCAAAAAATAAACGGCTCAGCAACTTTTCGTATTGATCAAGCCATTGCCGACTTGACTCCGCAAAATCGCCCTCTGCATCCGTTCCCAAAACCGCCTCAAAACCGGTGTGCAGCAGATCACCATCCTCAAGCGTCCAGGCCTTTAGACTGTCCAAAAAATAGCGCCAACCCTCCTTGAATTGTCCAACAAGGGCCAGTAACAATAAGGAAACACGAACAGCGAGGCCAATGAGCCAAGGGGAGATTAGCGTTCGACTGATGTTTTCGTCACCAAAATCAGGCCTATTGTAGGACAGATCCAATGCTGGACTATTCGATTGCTCGAACTGACGCTGTAAATAGCAAAACACAGGCCCGGCAGGTCCAATCAATAGATACCAGAGCACATAAACAAAAAAGTCTTCGTGGAGAGTCGCCAAAAGCTGCCTGAGCTGCTGGTTTTGCCGCGCTTTTAGGCCACCATCGGGTTCTTCTACCTGACGCGACGCAACATGGAGCGCATCAAATACAAATTCAGGCGAGGGGGCTCTGACCACCCAGAGTAAAACGACCACATGAAGGATTAGGATTGGCAGACCAAAACCAATCTGACCTCCCGAGGCACTCAGCCAACCCAAAGCGAGGGACGGCAGAAGAACACCCACGAGATAAGCAGGGATCCCCTCTAAATACAGGGCAATCCAACCGAGCCAACGATTAGCGAGTCCCGCACCAAAGATCGGCATTTCTCCCCACCAATATCGAACCGCCAACAACAGTAGCAGTACAATCACAAAATCCATGGAAGTCAGCCTCACAGCAGAAAAAGTACACGTATCTAATTTACAATAGAATCAACAAAACGGTGACCGTTTTTAATCGTCCAGACGACTTTTAAATGCTTGGTGTCTAAAACTCCCCCTGGATACGCCCTGAAACTTCATACCCGCTCAGTCCCTAACGATTTACAAGGCATCTTTAAACCATCGCCAATCAAATCCCGTTCCAGGATCGGTTTTGCGTCCCGGTGCGATGTCAGAATGCCCAACCACTCGATCGACCGGGATGTCGTAGGTCGCCGAAAGCACCTGCACGACCTGCACCAGCTGCTCATATTGCGCTGAAGCGTAAAGACCTTGATCCGTCCCCTCGAGTTCAATGCCGATACTAAAGTCATTGCATTGACTACGGCCTTCATACTCTGAAGCCCCAGCATGCCAGGCCGACTGATCAAAGGGCACAAACTGCAGCACCGATCCATCACGGCAAATGAGCAGATGCGCCGAAACCTTTACGCCTTTCAGATCAACTAAATCCCTATGAACATCATGGTCAAGCTCACCGGTGAAAAGGTCTCGAATATATTGGCCACCGAAGTGCCCCGCTGGCAAACTGATACAATGCAGGACAATCAAACTTATTTCACCGGTTGGGCGCGGACTTTGGTGCAGCGTGTCAACTTGCACCGCGCTAGCGAGCCTGTGATTGTAAACACCCTCCACTGACATCACATGATTCACCCATCTAAATCCAGAGACACACCAGCATGGCCGGGATAACACAACTAGGCAAGGGTATGATGATTACGGGCTGTCTCCTGTTCATCGGGCTGATGACACTTTGGTTTGGAGAAGTTGAACAGGATCGTGCGTTCCCGAATCGATCACCTACCAGCACAATCGAGGGCGATGAACGCGCTGTCTACTTAAAGCAAGACCGTCAGGGGCACTACACCGTAACCGGCTATATCAACCGCGAACCTATTTTATTTCTGGTCGATACTGGAGCGACCGACGTCGTGATACCCGAGGGCATGGCGAATCGTCTCAATTTACAGAAGGGACGACCCAGGCGTGCAAACACAGCCAACGGCGTCATCACGGTTTACGAGACTCAGGTCCAAACACTTGAGATCGCGGGTTTGATTTTTAACAACGTCCGAGGATCAATCAATCCTGGGATGCGGGGTGACGCGGCGCTGCTCGGAATGAGCGTCTTGGGTCAAGTTGAGCTTGAGCAGTCACAAGGGATGCTGACAATAAGGAAAAAAAGATAGATGGACGCAATCACCCAGGACAGCATTGCATCAACCGTTGCTGGCGCGATCATGGAGGATTTAGGTGACGGCGATATCACCGCCCAACTGATTCCCGAAAATGCCACTGCTGAGGCCGAGCTGATCTGTCGAGATCATGCCGTCATCGCTGGACAGCCCTGGGCAGCGGCTGTCTTCTCGGCAATTGACCCCGGGGTTGTCCTTGATTGGAAAATTCCCGAGGGCCATCGAGCAAAACCGGACACCGTTATTTTGATTTGCCGAGGCAACGCTCGATCGATTCTGACCGCTGAGCGCACTGCCATGAACTTTTTGCAAACGCTCTCAGCGACTGCCACAGCGACAGCCGATCTGACTCAAGAGATCCAACACACCAAGGCAGCGCTGCTCGACACCCGCAAAACATTGCCAGGTTTAAGGCTGGCTCAAAAGTATGCTGTGAAACTTGCGGGTGGTGAAAACCATCGCATCGGCCTCTTTGATGCCTTCTTAATTAAAGAAAATCATATTGTGGCCGCCGGTGGGATCGGTGCTGCGATCGCTGCGGCGAGAGCGCTATCGCCAGCCCAACGGGTTGAGGTTGAGGTTGAAACCCTAGGAGAGCTTGCTGAAGCAATCAAAAGTCAGCCCGACTGGATCATGTTGGACAATTTTTCCTTGGCCGATTTGAAAACAGCCGTTCAGCAGGCTCCAGCAACCATTAAACTCGAGGCTTCTGGCGGCATAGAAACGACCCATGATCTCATTGCCATCGCTGAGACTGGCGTTGATTACATCTCAATGGGTGCCCTGACCAAGCATTGCAGAGCGATCGATCTTTCGCTCCGGATCAAAAAAATTGGTGGGTGACGAGAAGGGATTAGCTGACCGGGCCAATACAATTTCCAGATGCTAACCCAAAAGACTCGGCCCGATCATCGCAACCTGGGGCTCAGTGGCGCTATACTCTCCCCTTGCGCGATGATCGGCTCGCACACCGTCGCTCATCACGAATCTGCTGGCACTACAAAAGACCTTTAGGATACTGCGCTATGAGCGATACTGACCCCATTGCCCCCGACCTTTATGCGGGTTATCGATATCTAAGAGACAATGCTCCCGTCAGTCAGGTAGAAACCGGTGGGCCCTGGCAAGTCAGTCGGCATGCCGATGTGCACGCTGTGCTGCGAGATCACACGACCTTTTCTTCTGTCGTTTCGACCCAGCCACCCGAAGAGCGCGGTCAGCCTTCGATGCTGTTCAGCGACCCGCCGGTACACCATCGGCTCCGTAAGCTGGTTAGCACCGCCTTTAAGCCTAACCACATTGAGCGTCAGAGCGAGCGCATCGAGGCCCGTGCTCAATTGCTCATTCAAAATCTACCCCGGGGAGAGCCCGTGGACCTGGTCGCCGCACTCGCAGCACCACTACCGGTCATGGTGATCGCAGAAATGCTCGGCGTCGAAGATGGCGACATGGGGACATTCAAGCAATGGTCAGACGCTATCTTCAGCAACATCGGTGAAATTTTATTCGGTACGCCGAGCGCTGAGGCACAAAAAGCGGCAGCTGAAATGGACCAGTATTTTCTCGATCAGATTGATGACATAAGGGCTCGCCCTCAAGATCATCTACTCGGTCGACTGATCGCAACAAAAACCGAGGACGGCCATCTCAGCAATGACGAATTGCTGAGTTTTTGTCGTCTACTGCTGATCGCAGGCAACGAGACCACAACCGGCTTGATCACGGCCTCGGCACGAATTTTTCATGAATTGCCTGATACCCTGCCTCCGCTCAACCAAGATGATGACTTGATACCCGCTTTCATCGAAGAAGCGCTTCGATATTACTCACCTTTTTCAGCAACCGTCCGCCGCACCACAAAAGAGATTGAGCTGGCGGGCATCATGATCCCCAAGGGCGACCTTGTCCTGCCGCTGATTGCATCGGCGAACCGAGATGAACACGTTTTTGACCAGCCAGATAGCTTTCAGATTGATCGAAACCCCAATCCCCATCTTGCCCTTGGATTTGGCATTCACTTTTGTCTCGGCGCGCATCTGGCGAGGCTTGAGGGAAAAATTGCAGTAAAACAGCTTGCTAAGCGGTTTAGTTCGATTCGTCTAGCCGATGAAGGGAAGACTGATGTGGGAGGTCTGGGGGGGCCCAAAGAGCTGATGGTGATCTTGGACTGAACATCACACAAGCGTTTTCATTACTGGAGATCAAGGCAGGCACGGCTTTCTTATCTTCTAAAACTGCGTAAATAGCCTGTTAATCAGCTTCAAAAATATTCCTAACGTCATTCTAAATTACGGCCTGCCCCAAAAGCCGCTTTGG
>CAJYBS010000234.1 GCA_913064795.1 uncultured Gammaproteobacteria bacterium | reverse complement strand
GGTACCGAAAATGGCACAAGTTAAAAAGCCCCCACTGAAATCGTTTTCAGGCGACCCAGCCGGCGGTTGCGGTAGTAATCCAGCTGGCACGTTGTAGTTTGTTTGAAAGGCATCTAGCGTACCTTCATCGGCAAAAGTCTCCACCGTCAGCGTTGCTTCAAAACGATCATTCGGTGTGAATAAAAGTGTTGCACCACCCGCGCTGTAATCTTTCTCAGCAACGCCATTGCCTGTTGTGATGTTGTCCATGTGCCCATCGTAGTCAATCTTGGTCCCAAACACCTTCAGCGCAACCGTGTCACTGATCGCTGTATTGAATACGGCTCTGACTTCTTGCTGGCCATCTTTCCCGGCAGTGAGCTTAAACTTACCCCCTAGCTCTCCCGTTGGACGGCTCCGTATAACATTCACAACTCCGCCTACTGTATTTTTTCCAAACAGTGTTCCCTGAGGGCCGCGCAGCACTTCCACACGCTCCAAGTCAAAATTTTCTAGGACTTGACCCGCAGAGGTACCAAGGTAGATCCCATCTACAACAACTGCGATTGGTGCATCGAAGGAATTGTCATCGCCTCGGGTGGGGCTAATTCCTCGAATATTAATGTTAGCGCCACCGCCACCTCGGCTACCATCGGTGTTAAAAACAAGGTTTGGAGCATAGCCATTAAGGTCGGCAAGATTTCGAATCGAACCATTCTCAAGCTCTTGAGTCAGAGCGGTGATTGCAATTGGCACGTCTTGCACTGATTCTTCTTGTTTACGAGCGGTTACAACAACCTCCTCGATATAAGCTTCTTCTGCGAAGGCTAAGGTTGCACTACCTGCAAATAGGCTCGCCGTAAACGCCGCTATCACAGTACTTTTGATGCAATTGTGTCTCATTGTGTTCCCCCAAATTTTGGTGTCGCAATTTAAATTCCTACTGCAACGCCCTTTATAGCTGGATTTTTCACTCTATTGCAAGTGCAAATTCGGTTACTTTTCCCGCGCCTAACTCCGTTAAATTTACGAAAAGATAAATTAATGACCCTGACCGATGAATCCGAAGCAGAGCGCCCAAGTGGTTCGAGCTAGCGGGTTGTTGCTGCACTGTCTGGCCTGGGTCAGAGCGGTTGTCTCCTAATCCTTTTCGTAAAGGCATCAGTGATGCTCTGGCTCCTGTTTTGCATTTTACGCTACATTCTCTGGCCCAACCCGCCTCAAATCACTAAATCCTTGGCTATCAGAGATAGCGGTTTTAAGGCGTTGTTCTGAGATCCCATGTTCTCCACCGATGGCCCTCCTCCAAAAAAAGAACCTGATTTTCCAGAAATTTCAACGTCGATGGATTCAAGCTAAAATGCATTATAAGTCGTAGTCGTAATATTTATGATAATGGAATGTCAAGGCAATCACCCTAGACTGAACTCTAAGGACCTGAATCTGGAATTGAGCCAACTCAATAATTTCATTATCATGGCCGCTGGCTAAATTTTTGGAATCTCAAATGACCGAAGTTACTATTCCTAGCTTTGGGGAGTTATTATCACCTCAACTCTCTCGCATTCCAGACCCTGCTAGGCCTGGTTGTCTCGCAAGGCTCGAACGATCCGCTGCGGAACGCTACCGAGGCTGGGCCGCTGAGCTACCTGAGCACCGTGAAGGACTGCTAAAATGTGCTGATCGCGAAGATGAAATTGCTGATCGCATCGAGGCGATTCTCCCGGTCCCCAGTGAATTTGAAGATTTGGTCTCCGAGGTGGTGCCGCTTGCCATTGCCATCTACTATCAGGCGTTTGAGCCTTATGATGTTTGGGGACAAATGACCATTCAGGCCAACGCTGAGAAACAAGGTTCAATGGCCTGGCCCGCAATGATTCCGCTATTTCCTGAACACACTGACGAGTTAAATGCGCTGTCAGCGCTGGAGCTTAAAAGCGGCGAGTATCTCGACGCTTTGTTGAGCCCCAAGGCTGCCTAGTTTTCTGGGTTGCCTGCAAAAGCGGGCAGCCCCTCCGTAACCGGAGACCAAGACTCCGCTGACTTTTTCCAGTAGCTTGAGGTAATACTAACCCAGCTCGAGTCATCGAGGCTTCCTGCCTTAATAAACTTAATCTCGGGCATTTCAGCGACATAGCTCAGGAGCGGTGAGCCACAGTCGCCACAAAATCCTCGAGTCACGTGGCTGCCGTCGCTTCCGACCACGGTAAAGGTCTTAACTTCGCCCTCTATTTGAAGCGCTTCAACTGGCAAGAATATGATCGTTGCCTTGCCGCTGCCGGTGCTCTTTTGACAGTCTTTGCAATGACAATGATGCGCTGAAATCACTGATGCCTGGGGAAATGCATAGCGGACACGACCACATAAGCAGCCACCGGTTTCATCTACAATCTCATTCATCGTCGACCCCCAAAAGCGATTAATCTAACCAGACATTTTCAGCCCCATCCCGCGCAGCGCTAGGCGCTGGACTTCGGCCAACATCGATTATCGGTCCGGTAGACCGCATCGGTTGCCCGGGCGCCCAAAAGCGAATCAGGAGCACCGGCAAAGTAGGGATCTTGGGTTGGCTGGGTTCGACTCCAATCAACGCGCTCGCTGCGGTAAGCCATTTTCCATTGGCCCGCTGCTTTGACGTAACGGTCTAAATAGCGCCCAGCAATCACAATATCCAGAGGTCCATCCTCGCCTGCGACTTTGTGGTAGGCATTAAAGTAAATCTCTCCGCAGGCCTCATTGGGATCGCCCTCGAATTCGATGGGATGGTTGCCGATCATATGATGATTTGAAATATGTGTATTGAGCGCAGAGATTGCGTAATCGACAAATTCTGCGGGCGTTCCGTTTACAAAACCGTATTCGCAATAGGCGTCGGGACTAAAAACCGACAGCAACAGTTCTGTATCCAACCGGTCGAGACCGCGCATGTACTGACACGACAGACTATAGATTTGTTGCCGATCGATAACGGCTTGCTGCTCATTCATAATGACCTCTTCTTCCTTGCCTCACTCCGAAATGAGTTATTTCTAATCACAATTTAGCCACCGACCTGACCTGCAAAGGTTAAAGATCCTTTGGATCCAAGTGCGCCCAGCTGGGGTCATCAGGATGACTCCGTCCCTTAGTGAGCGCCGCCATTGACCCGGTTTGTCGCTGATCTTCCACGACCCAATCTCGACTCCAATCCATCACCACTGTCCGGCGGCGAAACTTCCAAACCCTTGCCTCGCGACGAAACTCATCCAAGTAACGACCAGAGAATACCATTTCTGACGCTGCGTCCTGACGCAGATGCTTTGCAAACACATAGGTTTCCGTTGCCGCGTGGTGATCGCTCGAAAACACAAAAACAGTATTAGAAACTCGGTGCTGAGTCAGTTCGTACTGAGCCGCCAAAGCGTTCATCACCAAATCCGCCAATTGCTGCGCAGCCCCCTTAAAGCCGCCATAGTCGACGGTGGCGTCGGCCCAATAGACCGACTTCATTAATGCTGCATCTTGGCGATCTAGCGCTCGACTGTGTAAATGCAGTAGTTCTTGAATCGCAAGTCGGGATCCTACTTCATCCGATGAGGGAATACTTCCCGGTTCTGAGTTCATTGCACCTCCTAATCTGTGCGCATCTTGGCGTATCTTGCCCATCAGTGAATGTATCCGTAATCGATCACTCTTTATGTTTAACACTTCGAACCATTGAGTTGGAGGCTCGAGTCTCTGCCCCTTCGGTCCACGCCCCCTTTCGCCGAGAGGCATCCCCATGCCGAACACCCTTTTAACCCCACTCAAACCAACACAAGGACGTAAACAATAGCGCCTGAATCAAACTTGGGACCCACCTCAGAATCACTCCCAATACCGCTGACGCCTGCCAATCAAAGCCATCAGGCAGGAAATCATAGATCTAGCGGTTAGCGCTAGCGTTTGCCGCCTCTAGATTCGCCCTGATCTCAGCATGCCGTGCTTCTGTGATGGGATAATTCCAGACTATCGCCGCACCCGTCAAAAAGAACAGCGAAGGGAAGGTAGAGAACAAAAACCGCAGGCCAAAGAGTTCCTCGGCGCCGTTATCAACACCGGCTTGAAAGCCAAAAAGGCTCAATCCAAACAGCGCAATCGCACCCCCAAAGGATGCGGTTGCTTTCTGCGCGAATGACCAGGCCGAGAAGAACAACGCCGCTCGGTTCTCACCCGTCTCGAGGGTATCTAAATCGATGACGTCTGCCTTCATAGAGTTCGGCAGCGTTTGGGAGAAGCCGCCTGCAGCAAAACCCGTGGTGAGGGTCATCGGCAGCATCCACCAAAAATCCCCCGGACCTAAAAGCAAGTAACAAGGGTGCGCGAACGCCAGCAGAAAAAAGGAAACGAGGTAGGCGCGATGCTTCCCAACTTGTTTAGAGAACCAGATCCAAAAAGGTACCGCTAGGATGCTCGACAGGTAAAAAAAGCTCAGCATAAATATCGCTTTATCTTCAGCCTGCAACACATCGGCGATA
>CAJYBS010000233.1 GCA_913064795.1 uncultured Gammaproteobacteria bacterium | reverse complement strand
TTGGAAGCGCACCATAGAACAGATCTTGTGGCCGGAGGGTTCGACAAGACGTGGAGCCTCGAAGACCTAAGGCTCTCGATGTACGGTGCTGATGAGGCTCCGGCTAAGCGCACAGTAGAGCGCTGGATGTCTAAGATTTCATGGCTTGAGAGCTCGCATCAACTTAATGATCAGGTAGACGAGTTAAGCCGAGCGGCCACTCAACAGGTGCTCAATGCTCTCGTCATTGGGGCTCGAAAGAAACGCAAAGCCGCTTTGTTTCTGCAACTGCATGATCTTCCGATCGACAATGATGATCATAAGATCTCGGATTACAAGGTATTGGTTGCAGAGGATGGGAAAGGTGCTAAGCGGTGGTGCCTTTTGCGCAACGATGAAGTCTCATCATTGGTGGCAGGATTGACGCGTTTAGCTGCGGGTAAGGCCACGGTGTTCTTTCCGTCAGGACCGCTCGTCGCGACTTGCCGGAAATTTGAGACTCTGGGGCGAAGTCTTCCGACAACCATTGATATAGCCATTGGGCATTTTCGTGAGCCCACCACCGGGTCCGGTGATCATGACGTAAGAGAGATTAAAACTATGGCCAAAACACAACCAATGAGACTGTCTCACTTGGACCGGCTCGAAGCCGAAAGCCTCTATATTATTCGAGAGGTGATGGCCCAAGCAGAGAACCCGGTGATGCTCTACTCGGTCGGTAAAGACTCGGCCGTGATGCTGCACTTAGCGCGCAAAGCCTTTTATCCCAGCCCGCCGCCGTTTCCCCTTATGCATGTGGATACGCGGTGGAAGTTCCAAGCCATGTACGATTTTCGCGATGCTATGGCGGAGGCTTCGAATATGGAGCTTATCGTTCATACCAACCCAGAGGGCATTGAAAAAGACATCAATCCTTTCGATCACGGCAGTGCGCTGCATACCGACGTCATGAAAACTCAAGGGTTGAAGCAAGCGTTGGACCTGCACCAGTTTGATGTGGCCTTTGGTGGTGCCCGGCGAGATGAAGAAAAGAGTAGGGCAAAAGAGCGTATTTTCTCCTTTCGGAATAAAAGCCATCGTTGGGATCCAAAGAACCAAAGGCCAGAACTGTGGAACCTCTATAACTGCCGAAAAGCGCCGGGAGAAAGCGTACGAGTGTTCCCTCTGTCAAACTGGACGGAGTTGGATATTTGGCAATACATTTATCGAGAAAATGTACCGATTGTGCCGCTCTATTTTGCAGCTGAGCGACCCATCGTCAAACGCAACGGCACGCTCATTATGGTCGACGATGACCGAATGAAGTTGCTTCCCGGCGAGTCTATTGAGATGAAAACAGTGCGCTTTCGGACGTTGGGGTGCTACCCCTTAACGGGCGCCGTCGAGTCATCTGCTACCGATTTATCTCAAATTGTTCTGGAGTTGCTGCAGAGTCGCACCAGCGAACGTCAAGGTCGGGCCATTGACTCCGATGGCAGTGCGTCGATGGAGAAGAAAAAACAAGAGGGCTATTTTTGATGCCAAATCCGCAGAACCAAACAGACATGCAAGCGCGAGTGGACGTCTACGTTGACGCTCAATCTAAGCTCGACCTCTTGCGCTTTATCACTTGCGGGTCAGTGGATGACGGTAAAAGCACGGTGATAGGACGCATGCTTTACGAAGCTCAAATGATTTTTGAAGATCAAGTCACCACGCTTCAATCGGACTCAAAAAAGGTCGGCACGCAGGGCGCAGACATCGACTTTGCGTTGCTGGTTGATGGTCTAGCTGCAGAGCGCGAGCAAGGCATTACGATTGATGTCGCCTATCGTTTCTTCAATACCGATCGACGTAAATTCATCGTGGCCGATACGCCAGGGCACGAGCAATATACCCGCAACATGGTGACGGGCGCCTCGACCGCAGATGTGGCGATCATCCTCATTGATGCCAGTCAGGGTGTGCTCACCCAAACCCGACGTCACTCGTTCATTGCTTCGCTGCTCGGAATTGAGCACGTCGTGTTAGCGGTCAATAAAATGGATCTCGTTGCGTATTCTCAAGACCGTTTTAATACGATCTGCGAAGAGTATGAAGTCCTGCGCAAGCACTTGGCATTTAAATCAATTACCCCTATTCCGCTCTCTGCGCTCAAAGGCGATAACGTTATCGAGCGCTCTGGCACAATGAATTGGTATCAAGGACCCACGCTCTTGGGGTTCTTGGAAACCGTTGACATCAGAGACCGGCTTAACCAACACGCATTCCGGTTCCCTGTCCAATGGGTGAATCGACCCAATGCTGATTTTCGGGGTTTCTCAGGGACCGTCGTCGCCGGCAGTATTAAGCCCGGTGATGAGATTCGCGCACTACCTTCGGGTCAAATGGCGGCGATTGATCGGATCGTACTGTCAAGCAATGACCTCGACCAGGCAGTGACTGATCAGGCAGTGACCTTGACGCTCGATCGTGAAATTGACCTTTCGCGCGGAGACTTGATTGTCGCCGCGGATGCGCCGTGTGAAGTATCGGATCAATTTGAGGCAGAGCTGGTGTGGATGGACAACGAACCGGGCTATGTCGGACGGCGCTACAGTTTCCAGCTCGGCACGAGCCAAGCGAATGCGAGCCTCACCCATATTAAGTTTAAGTATGACGTGAACACCTTCGAGCAATTATCGAGCCGGGAGCTTTCCTTCAACGAGATCGCCAATGTGCAAATCACCTTAGATGCTGAAATCCCATTTGAGGCCTATACCGATTGCCCGGGATTGGGTGCCTTTGTCTTGATCGACCGCTACACCAATGCAACCGTTGCGGCAGGAATGATTCGTTTTGCACTGCGCCGATCCTCTAATGTGCACAGACAGGCGCTTTCGGTGGACCGAGCCGCGCGCGAAAAATTATCGGGGCACCGCGGCAGAGTGGCATGGCTCACCGGTCTGTCAGGCTCGGGAAAGTCGACGATTGCCAATGCGGCAGAGAAAATCCTCCATGAGCAAGGTTATCGGACCTATATTTTAGACGGGGACAATGTGCGCCATGGGCTATCAAAAGACCTCGGGTTTACGGTGGCCGATAGAGTGGAAAACATCAGGAGAATCGCCGAGGTTGCGAAGCTCATGTTGGATGCTGGGGTCATCGTACTCACGGCCTTTATTTCGCCATTTCGTGACGAGCGAGACATGGCAAAGAGTTTATTTGAGCCCGACGATTTTCTTGAGGTTTTTGTTGATACACCGCTTGCTGTTGCCGAAGAGCGTGATCCTAAGGGGCTGTATAAAAAAGCGCGGAGCGGCGAGTTGCCTAATTTCACAGGCATAGACAGCGAATACCAGCCGCCTAAAACCCCCAGCTTGGTCCTGACGACAGACGGACGGACAGTGGAAGAATCGGCAAAGGAACTGGTCGAACTTATATCGACACGTGCCCAGGATCAATAAGTATGCCCGGAGACGCTAGCGTGCTTTTACAGGATGTTTTATGTCACTCGTAACCGACTTGAAAAGCTCAGACTCTCGGGTCCGCGCGCTCGCCAAAGCATTCACCTGGCGGATAACAGCCTCACTCACGACTGTGTGCATTGCCTTCGTAGTAACAGGAGAAATCGGCGCTGCCGCGATGATCGGTGGCACCGAATTCGTCATCAAGTTCTTTATTTATTACGGCCACGAGCGCGCCTGGAACCTCGTTCGGTGATCTCGGGTGGTCTGCGAAAGGGCAATGATGAATAGGTCCCGTTACCGCCTCAACACATTTATGGTCGTGTCGGTAGCTTCAGTCGCACAGCTCTCAAAATTTCGATACTGAAGTAATTGTATACACGCACTGCGCTTGGCGAAACCTCGTCTATGTAGATCGTAACCTTTGGCGGGTGCACTAATTAATGCTATCAATGTGGCTTACCCTTTACGTGCCGAGATACAGGGATGAGCGTAAAAGCATGAAGGTGAAGACAAACAATGCCACGCTCCGGATGCTTATCGGATGATCTGCGTGTCAGACATTCCCGAGAGTGAGATCGAGTTTTCGGCGATCCGAGCCAGTGGTCCGGGTGGTCAGAACGTCAATAAGGTCTCATCGGCGATTCATTTGAGATTTGACGTCAGGTCTTCGAGTTTGCCCGACGCCGTAAAGGCCAAAATACTCCGGATGCGCGATACCAGAATCAGTACTGAGGGCGTGATCGTCATTAAGGCTCAGAAGTTCAGGAGTCAGGAAAAAAACCGATTAGAGAGCTTGGTGCGACTCGATGAGTTACTTCAAAAGTCCCAGCATGTTGAGACGCCGAGAAGGCAAACTCGTCCCTCAAGATCGTCGGTGCGTAAGCGTCTTGAGGGCAAGAAAAAGCAGGGCTCTGTTAAAAAGAATCGGGGCAAAGTTAACGACTATTGAAGTCAGGCTTACTCGGTACCCCGCTGAGGCACTCGTCAGATGTTCCGCGATTATTGTGCGCAGGGAAGAAGTGGTAGCTACGGGTGGACTTGAACCACCGACCCCAGCATTATGAATGCTGT
>CAJYBS010000232.1 GCA_913064795.1 uncultured Gammaproteobacteria bacterium | reverse complement strand
CTGTTACTCAGCGGGTCGCTGGTTGGAGTCCGGCAGGGTCACCATTGTCACATTGAAAAAATTAATTTTTCAATGTGACAATGAAGCACAGTCAAATTTGCAATCCATGGCCCGAGTATCGAATCGAAAGCTGCAAGTAGAGACAGCCATCCTGATTTAAGGAGGGAGCAGTTGGCTAACCGATCGCTTCGACCCGAACCGGCACCGACTTATGCCACGGCGTGCCGACAAATTCGTCAGCAAGGTATGATGACGTCAGTTCGTTTGGCGATGATCCGGTGACTTTCAGCTGGCCTTGTTCGTCCGGGTAATCGAGACCCAATCCATTTGGAATGGAGATGTGTCCGCGTTGCATACGATCGTTAACCTCTACAATTGTGTCCACGACACCCCCTTCACTGGTAATGCGCGCGCTTGAACCGTCACCCAGATTGAGTCGAGCGGCATCGTCCGGGTTGATATACATAGCGCCGTTTGCATCTTTTCTGCGCCATGCCGGGTTACGGAAAATTGTGTTGGCCGTGAAATCTCGACGTTCACCGGCTGATAACAGGAACGGAAACTCTTCGGTAGTTTCCTGTGGCGCTTCCGAGTTAAGTTTGCCAGCGGCTTCGAGCATGTCGGGCAGATCAAGATTAATGCTCTCCCTGGGCACCCGCTGCCAAACGTCGGACCACTCTTCTTTGCTGATCACAACCGCGCTGGGACCGGCAATGATTGCGTCAAAAAGGTTATCGCCAAGCATCAAGCCATCGCCAGTTATCCCTGCCGCCTCAACTGATTTTCGATTGGTCATAGCATGTTGGTGACAAGGTGCCCAAAGTGCGGCAGCGTTCTGCATGCCCTTGGGCAAGGTCTTCCCCAGTGTTCGGTAAAGCAGAACTGGAGCAACTTTGCCGATATCAGGGTTCTCGCTGAGTTTAGCGAAGACGAGTTCTCGGAAGGCGTCGCGTCCACCTTGAGCCAGGGCATTATTCAGTGTGTAGATGATGTCTTCTGGAAGGGTACCAAGCGCTTGCGCGATACGCGCGTGGATTTCCGCTTCATCCAGTACACCTTCGGGTGGTGTAAAGAGCGGGGCCCGCATGTGGAAATAGTTTTCAGGAAATTCAAAATTGAAAAATGTGGCTTCGGCCTTCTCGAATTGTGTAGTAGCCGGCAAAACGTAATCCGCCTGCCGGGCAGTTTCAGTCATGGCGATATCGATAACCACGCTGCATTCAAGTGCACGCATGGCTTGCCGCCATTTGGGGCTGTCGGGCAGCGAATGTACCGGGTTTGCAGATTCAATGATCATCCCACGATAGTGGTCGGGGTGATCTGCCAGAACCTCATCGGGAATTGTGTTGGCTGGGACAATGCCAGCGATAATGCGCCCGCCTGCGACTGGACTTTTACCTGCCTCTCGACCGTCACCGATTTTTCCGAGACCGTTGGGCGTGTAGGCTGCACCAGGTTTAGCGAAGTTCCCATTCAACATCCAGGTTAAGCGCTGCAGGTAACTGACGAGCGTTGAGTGTCGGTTCATCTGTGTGCCCAAGTCCTCAAAAACTGCTACAGATTTCGCCTTTGCGATGGTTCTTGCGGTTGATCGGATGATGACCTCGTCGATGCCTGATTTTTCAGCGCAGTCTTCGATATCGACATTCTTAAAAACCTCGACAACAGCGTCAATGCCTGTTGTATGTTCAGCAAGCCAGGTGTCGTCTTGTAGGTTCTCTTGAATAATCACAGCAACCATGCCGGCCAGTATCCACGCGTCGCGACCCACCTTAACCGGCAGATGAATGTCAGCAAGGTCCGCCGTTTGGGTTCGCTTGGGGTCCAGTACGATCAGTGTTCGGTCTGGATCTTTTGCCATCTCGCGTAGTTCGGCACGCGCACGATGAAAGCCGTGGGATTGCCATGGATTTTTTCCCACGAACATCACTACCTCGGCGTGCTCAAAATCCGCATGGTTGTAGCCGCCTGCCATACGGTTTGCCACCCAAAACTCACCGGTCTTTTCTTGCGCTAAGGCGTTGGAGCGATACTGAACCCCAAGTGATGCCAACGTCGAGCCTGCATAAGCGCCTGGTAGATGGTTGCCCTGACCACCTCCGCCATAATAGAAGATCTTGTCACCGCCGTGTTCGTCTCGAATGCCACCAAGCCTTGATGCGATCTCTTCTATCGCTGTATCCCAGTCGATAGGATCATAGCCACCTTCTGCATTGCGCTTCATCGGCGACAACAAGCGGTCTTCACGATTTTGGTAGTAGTTCAGGCGCGATGCCTTGTTGCACAGATAGCCACGTGACGCAGGGTGATCATCATCCCCTTTCGTACGGACGATCTCGGTGCCTTCCACATTCAACTGAACCTTCACACCGCAATTCAATGTGCAGAGGATGCAGGCGGTAGATTTCCACTCGCTGCTGTTGCTTTTTTTGTTAGCCATCAGGTGCTCCAAAAATAGGGTTGATATATGCGAGGCTGTTATCGGTAAGTTGCCTTATCTGTGGATACGGTATCAACAGGTAGAGACGCCCGCCGGTATCCCCGCTCAATGACATGGCTCTAACCTGATCGTCTAAGTTGCGGACCCGCCTGCCTCGACGGCCGCTTCGCTGCAACATTGCGCCTACCTAATCTTCATGGAAATTACTCATTTTTTCAATGCGTTAACATTTCAATTGTTAAACAAAGGCGCGGCAACTTACTACCAGCCGAGCCTATCCTAGGCGACCAGTAACCTGAGCCAAGCGTGCCACCTTATTTAGTGGTTTGAGAAGATTAGAGGTATAGTAGTGACAATGAAAATGTTGAAGGTGTCGTCGCTTGGTTAGATTAACTGATCTCCCAAAATCCGAGCGAGAACACCTTGTCTCCAAGAACCAGCCCCCCCTTGGACCCCCTGCTTGGGTGCATCTCAGCAAGCCAATCTCAGACTTAAGAATCGCGTTGATCACAACCGCTGGCCTCCATTTTAGGGATGACCCAGCATTCGAATTTTCTGACGCAACCTTCAGGCCAATTTCTGGCGATGAGGACGCGAACAATCTCATTATGTCGCACAGTTCGGTTAACTTCGACAAGTCTGGGTTCGCCGAAGACGTCAATCTTGTATTCCCAATAGATCGGTTTCGAGAACTTCAAGCGGCTGGGGAAATAGGCACTTTAGCGGATACTCACTACAGCTTTATGGGCGCAGGCCTTCAGCCCGAATTCTATGAAGCGAGCGCCGTGCAAGTCGCTGGCATGCTAAAAAAAGACCAAGTTGATGCGGTGTTTTTGACCCCTGTTTGACCCAACTGCACGCGCGCAGTCTGCGCGCTATCTTATTATCTAGAGCGCGAGGGCATCATGACCACGGGCATCAGTCTAGTCCGAGAGAATACAGCCAGCATGCAGCCACCCCGCGCGCTTTGGGTCAGTTTTCCGTTGGGCCGCCCACTAGGCAAGCCCCGGGACTCAGCCTTTCAGCACCGCGTCATAAAAGCAGCGCTAGACCTTCTAAACAGGAGCAATGGCCCACTCCTTGAAGACTATCCCGAGGACGCTCCAGAGATCGAAATTGAGGATACGCCTGCCTGCCCCGTCACTTTCTCAAAACCAAACTCCAACGCGCCGCGCTGGGAAGGCATCCTCAGCGCAGAAGTCACGGCACTGATGCCCTGGCACGATCTCGGCCGCAGACAAAAAAAAGGGCGCACCCTTGTCGGCCTGTCGGAATTTTCTGTCAAGGAGAATGCCGTCAAACTGGGCCAGATTTTGAACCATCAAGAAGTACCGGAGGTCGAGCTTCAATGGCTCAAAGCTGCAATCGAAGACATTAAGGTCTTTTATCTTGAAGCCATGATGGCTCAGCCGAGCGCGTATCAGCTCTCACAAATCGATCAGGCCTTTTGGTCAGAGACGCAAATGGGCGCGGCGATACTTGCATTGCATGACCGATTCGCCAAGCACGAACAACTCTCAGGGTTTGCAAGAATCATCGCCCCAAGGACAGCTGTCCTCAACGCAAAAAAATCTAGGGACAAACTACCCAAGGACACACAATGAAGATTACGCCCATTAAGGCCGGTTTTGTTGCTGATATTTCTGACATTGACCTTACCGCAGTCTCAGACCCTGAATTTGATCGACTCTACGCAGCCTGGCTGACCTATGGTGTATTACGAGTTCGGGACCAAGCGATAACGGAAGACCAACTACAAATTTTTAGCGCTAAATTCGGCCCCCTGGAAGAGATCCCGATGGGCCGCATGCCTGAGTCCGAACGCGCCAAGATCAAAAACCGATATGTCACTCAACTCTCAAACATCTTTCATAATGGTAAGCCCATTGGAGGCCTAGGCAATGCCGAGGCCTCCTGGCATTCCGATATGACCTATGTGGAGACACCGCCGCCGGCGAGTATCCTTCTAGCCATAGAAATACCCGCTACAGCCGGCGACACACACTTCTAGGATCAGCAGGCAGCGCTGCAGGCCACTCCC
>CAJYBS010000231.1 GCA_913064795.1 uncultured Gammaproteobacteria bacterium | reverse complement strand
TCACTCTCTCTTCCATTGTCTTACCCGAGCACGGCGACAGTGACATCGATATCCCGCTCACGTACGTCCCCGCTCGACTCACTATTTTTTTATCCTATGCGCTCGCTTGGGCAGAAGTGTTGGGCGCACTCGATATCTTCGTCGGGGTGAACGCGGTGGATTACTCGGGGTACCCAGATTGTCGGCCTGAATTTATCACGGCCTTCGAATCGATGGCGAATTTGGCGACCCGGCGCGGCGTCGAAGGTGAGTCAGTCACGATCCACACGCCGCTGATTCATCACTCAAAAGCTGACATTATTCAACTGGGGCTAGACAGAGGGCTTGATTATGCAGAAACGGTGTCGTGCTATCAGCTCACGCCGGATGGGTTGGCGTGCGGTGTCTGTGATAGCTGTGGGCTTCGACGCGCCGGGTTTCTTGAAGCAGGGGTTGATGATCCAACCCGATATGTCCCTGGTGTGTTCTGATCGTCGAGAACACGACCGATGGTGACTGATCTGCTTTCTTGGATTGCGCAAGAGCGTGATCTGGCCTTTGCAGCACTGATGTTGATGGGGTTCATCGAGGCTTGTCCAGGCCTCGGTCTTTTTATCAGCGGGGCTATTTTGCTCTCTGCGGCGAGCCTGATCTATGCCGAAGGCCTCTTGTCCCTGCCGGAAATTGTTTCTGCAGCGGTCATTGGTGCATTCATTTCTGATCAATTTGGATTCTATTTGGGTCGTTATTTAGGCGCTGAACTGATCGATCTTCCATGGATGCAAAAACGCGCAGGGCTGGTCGAAAAAACGCAAGCCCAGCTCCGTCGCTTCGGTGCTTTTACAGTGGTGATCGGGCGATTACTCACAATGGTTCGAAGCTTGGTCCCTATGCTACTTGGCGCGAGCGGTTTATCGTCGATAAAGTTTTTCCTTTTTGATGTCATAGCCTGCGGTATCTGGGGCGCTGGATTGGCCGGGCTTGTCATAGGGGTTGGAGCGGTGTTGGGCGCTTAATCAGCCAAAGGGATATGGGAGGTAAAGGATCCCAGCGCCATGCTGGCTTACAACGTGATCCGTGGATTCGGCCCTGTGAATTTTGACTGAAGAGACATGGGCGTATCGACCTTAATCTTTAAAACAACAATGATCTTGGGCGTCCAGCTATTCATTCTATTGTATTGTGCGGCCCATTGGATCGCTCAGTCCCCCTGGCCCTGTTTCTCAAGTGTCGCTACTAAAAAAAAACCACCTGGCGGGGGTCTTGTCAGTTATTCCGCGTTTTACAAGATTGCTATGGACTGTGGGCAGTCCAAAAAGCGCCGCTGGGCTGTCACGCTTGGATTCGTGAGCGGTTACGTAATGGCCTCCATGCTTTCTAAACAGGAGCTGGTATTGGGGTTGTTCGGGATGACGCTGCTGAGCGTCGCGGCCGCCCCGCTCTTGGGGCAGATGATGATTGACGCAGATCGGGGGGATGGAAAGCGTGCGCTAAAAATAGTGATTTTGTCAGTAGGGGTGTTGGGCCTTTTTGGACTGCAATATCCCTCAGACTTCAGCATGCCTTGGGTCATCATCGCTGCCTGTTTGGGCATTTTGTTTCTGAGTCTCGGCCTGGTTGCACGGATGCGGTTGTGTTCTGCAAGCCGACTAAGCGGGGTTGTCGGTTTGCTGATCTTCCAGGGGATAGTTCTTAGTCATTTTCAAGGATTGGCCGCGCTTGAGGGTCTTGAGGGTAATGCTTGGCGAGATGCGTTGGAGATGGCTGTTGCGCTTTACTTCAAAGTTTGGCCAACCATGCCTTTGGTGTCAGAGTGAAGACCATCTTACGACGGAGTTAAAGGCTAGTGGGGTCTTATCGAAGACCTTGGGAAATGGGTCGGGAATTTATTTTGACGCGAAATTGCCCAGGCATCTCTGAAACGTTTGTCAGAAACCCGGGCTCACCATGTGAGTCTCCCGCAAGTAAACGTTTAATCCCTAAAATCTTGGATCAAAAGCCCGGCCCTGTGGGTGCTTTGGGTTGCACGATTTTTCGGGGTGATTTAGCGCTGAGGGAAATGGTGGGCCGTGATGGATTCGAACCATCGACCAATTGGTTAAAAGCCAACTGCTCTACCAGCTGAGCTAACGGCCCTCAAGAAGTCGCCATCATACCGTTCCCAACTGAAAACTCAAGGTCTAACTTGAGAGGATGTGACGAATCACAAGGTGCGCTTTTTTACCGGCGCCAAGTTGATCGAGGGTGTTCAAGCCGCCGGGGTTGACCACATTGATCTCGATGACAAAAGGGTAGACCAAGTCGATACCCACGAAGCAGGCGCCGAGGGTTTTGCAATGCTCACCCAGACGGTCGATCAGAGCGACTTCCTCCTCGGAGAGCACTGTTGCTTGCGCGGTGGCGCCCTGCATTAAATTCGTTCGATGGTCGTCGGTTTGGGTTCGCAGGTAAGTTCCGATCAACTTGCCATTGGCGAGTAACACTCTTTTTTCACCGTTTTTGATCTCTGGGATATAGGCCTGCAGGAGCACATATTGATCTCTTTTAATGCCATTGACGTGGCGAAGAATGTCCCGGTAATTTGAGGTCTCTCGGTTAATTAAGAAAACGCCCTGGCCGAGGCTTCCTGCAGGGGGTTTAAGAATCCAATCACCCCCGGCCTCGATTACCTTGAACAGCGTTTCAGGGTCTCGGCTTCCGTAGGTTTTTGGGTGTTGGAACAAGTGACTCAGTTGAGTCAACGCATATTTGCTCCGTAGGTGAAGGAGTGCTTCGGTGCTATTGATGACCCGGGTTTGCCCTTCGACAATTCGCAGCAGCTGAAGTTTGTCTAAAAAGCTGGCGCGCTCTCCAAGAGAGAGGACCCAAACGCAGTCAAAGCTTAGACAGTCTAAAGTGGCAGCGGACCCTGAGCGTTCGAAGTTTTGAGAAGATGCGACTTCGTAAAAACCTTGGGTTTGGACGCGTTGATGATTGAGCCTCAGATGGTCGATGCTACCCCAACTCACTCGGTGCCCCTCGCTGATTGCGGCTTCGGTTAAAAGCGCAAGGTTACTCTCGGCTTTGACATCGAATAGTTGACTGAGAAACAATAGCTGCATGGCATGATTGTCGGCGAGTCTTTGAATAATTACTACTCTCCCAACGGGAGTATTAACAGCTTTTACAATGCACCGGCCTTGCGGAGAAAGAGTCCGTAGAAAGGGCCTAAGGAACCGATTGATGATTAAGTGTCGGGTTAGGCCGTTTGGGCTTATAGTGAAAGCGGATCAAAATCGAAGATAGCTCCGGTCGTTTTGCGTACAATTGGTTATCTGTTCTTACACTCAATTAGAAACCATTATGAATTTAGTTGTCCCTGAGCATCCACTGAAGCCTTCTTTGAACGATCAGGAGCGGGAAGATCTCATCGAGCGGATCAAAAGCTTGCTTGACGAACGTCAAGCAACGCTCGTTGCGCACTATTATACGGACCCAGAGATACAAGCTTTGGCCGAAGAGACCGGCGGTTGTGTGGCTGATTCGCTTGAAATGGCTCGATTTGGGGCGCTCGCTGAGCAATCCACTGTTTTGGTCGCAGGCGTCCGGTTTATGGGAGAGACAGCCAAAATTTTAAGTCCTGAAAAAACGATCTTAATGCCGACGCTTGAGGCCACGTGTTCTCTTGATTTGGGTTGCCCAATTGAGGCTTTTGATGCGTTCTGTAATGAGCACTCTGATCGAACCGTGGTGGTTTATGCGAATACGTCAGCAGCGGTTAAAGCGAGGGCCGATTGGGTCGTGACGTCTAGTATCGCTTTGGACGTGGTAGACCATTTGAGCGCTGCAGGAGAAAAAATTCTTTGGGCACCGGATCGCTATTTGGGCGCTTATGTCCAAAAGGAAACCGGTGCGGATATGGTGCTTTGGCAGGGTGCCTGTATCGTGCATGAGGAGTTTAAAGCCAAAGGCATTCATGACTTAAAGCAGGTCTACCCTGAAGCGCGGGTGTTGGTTCATCCCGAATCACCCAGCGCCGTGATCGAGGCAGCAGACGTGGTGGGGTCGACCTCACAGTTGATTAAAGCTGCGGTGGATCTTGACGCCGAAACGTTCATTGTTGCCACGGATCGTGGAATATTCTACAAAATGCAGCAGCTCGCGCCAGAAAAGCGTTTTCTTGAGGCGCCCACGGCGGGAAACGGCGCCACTTGCCGCAGTTGTGCGCATTGCCCTTGGATGGCAATGAATGCTTTGTCCAATATTGAGCAGGTATTGAAACACCAAGACCAAGAAATTCAGGTGGCTGCTGATCTGGCTGAACGCGCCCTGAAGCCGTTGCAAAGGATGCTTGATTTTAATCGTTGAGGCTTAACCAGCATTAGGAACCTGCAAGGCGATGGTTGCGAGAGGCCTAAAAGTGGCTTCTCTTAATGGGCCTGCTGAGCACGCAAGGCGCTTGGTAGACAAACATAGAACAATACTTCGTCCGGTTTCGAGTTTAATTCAGAAGCGCAGTATTCGCTGTTTTTGCCATGATTGGCT
>CAJYBS010000230.1 GCA_913064795.1 uncultured Gammaproteobacteria bacterium | reverse complement strand
ACTGACTTTATGCTCCCCAATGCTGCTTTGCGGCTGACCCAAGCTGCAGGGCGATTGCTGCGGACAGAATCCGATCAAGGCGTTGTGACGCTGTTGGATGATCGCCTCCGGACGAAGTTTTATGGTCCGCGGCTACGCTCGGCGCTACCCCCCTTTCGCGATTATGAGGCGCCGCCCGCTCTGTCAGGGCTTGATCATGGATAGCGCGCTAGATGCCTGGATCGAAGAACGACTGCTTGCCGATGGCATTAAAGATGAAAAATACCCAGATTTGTTGCTCAGGCTGGTCCGACAAATTGAGCAGCAGGGCCTTAAAACCATTGGTATAGCCGGTAGTCAGGGCAGCGGCAAGTCGACCTTGGCGAGATGCTTGGCGGACCTGCTGACGCAGGCCAGGGGACTGCGCGCTGAAGTGTTGTCTTTGGATGACTTTTATCAGCCCCGTGCTGCTCGAGAGGAGATGGCCAAACAGCGGCATCCGCTGTTCTTGGTTCGAGGCGTTCCTGGAACCCACGATGTTGTTTGGATGCGCGAGGTGATCAGTCGGTTATTGCAGGGGCACTCGGCAGACGTGCCGGTTTTTGACAAAGGGCGTGATGATCGTGTGGGCTCAAGAACTCTGCCGGCTGGTGTTGACCTTGTGATTCTTGAAGGCTGGTGTTTCGGTGCTCGACCCGAACCAGAGGAGCGACTGGCCCTGCCTATTAATGCGCTGGAGGCTGAGCAAGATGATGCCGGGGTCTGGCGCCGGACAGTGAATTTGAATTTGGCGGGCCAGGGGTATCAAGCACTTTTTGATGTGGATTTTTTGGTCTTTTTGCAGGCACCTGAATTCGAATCGATTCATCGCTGGCGGGTAGAGCAAGAGCAACGCTTCAATCAGGGGCCACAGGCGATGGACCCGGACCAAATAGACGCCTTTATGCAGCACTACCAGCGCATCACGCAATGGATGATCGAGGACCTACCGAGTACCGCGAACCTGGTGGTCGCGCTGAACCGTGATCATGGTATTGACGACGCTAAACTGCGCTAGGGATGTAGGGTAAAGGCGCCAACGACCCGTCGCTAGCTGCGATGGATGCGGCGCGCTCGGTGGCAGTGAAGCGAAGGCAAGTCAGCGGATGAAGAGACCTGTTTTAAGTCAAGGTTGGCGCCCATTCTTTTGAGATTGACTCCTATGTATTCCCTGGAACTGTGTCGTGCTTTAACCGAGCCAGGCACTTTTAGATCGGCGGCCTCACGATTAAATCGATGATCCTGGCCAGGGTCTTCTACCCGCCCGCATTTTTCGGTTGAGCATTTTTGTGTTGACTGTTTTCGGTGCTGAAGCACTCCGATGTGCAGCGGGGATTAGCCTGTGGTTTTGGTTCAGGTTGGGTTCATCGGGTTTTCGCTAAGTTAGGATCAACTTAATCGGAGAGGTTCCTATGAAAACGATATTGATTGGTTCTTTTTGCCTGAGCTTGATGGCCGCGGCCGCCGCAAGCCATGCCGGGGGCGTGATGTTTGAAGAAGCTGAAGTGATCAGTAGCCGAGCGGTCTTTGAGTCCGTCGCTGTGCAAACGCCTGAGCGTTCTTGCTGGGTCGAGCAAGTTCCAGTCTCTTATCGTAAAGATCATGGCGTCGGTTTGGTTGTTGGGGGTGTCGTAGGCGGAGCACTTGGGCACGCAGTAGGCCACAAAAAACGCAACAAGCAGGTCGGCGCGGTCGTGGGCTCGGTCTTGGGCGCGACTCTGGGTAATGCAATTGCAAAAAACCGACGTCATGGCCATGATTATGAATCTAGACAACGGTGTGAAACCGTGAAAACGGTGCGCCATGAAGAGCGTTTGCTCGGTTACGATGTTGAGTATGAGTATAATGGTGTAGTGCATCAGGTACGGATGCACTCAGATCCAGGCCAGCATATAAAGTTACGCGTGTCGCACGTCCCGGTCGTCTAAGGCATGTGGGTGTTGGTGAACTTAAGCGGCTACCGGAAGATGAAGGATAAAGGTGCTGTAGAACATGATGAAATGGTGCTTGCTTGGGGTAATGTTGCTCGCTGGGGTTGATGCTGCCGCTGCGCCGGGTCGCAGTGAAGGGCCTCGACCACGGGGTGCTCCCGAGGGGGCGGGTTTAGAACGCAAAGCCTTCTCAAAATCACCTCGTAACCAGCGAGCGTTTCGAATCGACCATATCGCCGCAGCACGTTTGGTCAAGGCGGAGTACGCCGCGCGCAGGGTTCTTGGACTTCGAATCGTTTCTGGCCGTCAAGGTCCTGCCTATCGCGTTAAAACTTTGTCAGAGCAAGGCGTCGTCAAGTTCGTGTATGTCGATGCTCAAACCGGGGATCTATCTGATTAGGAGGGTGCAAGGTGCAACGTGTACTGCTCGCAGAAGATGACCCAAAACTTCGGGGCCAGCTCATTGACCTTTTATCCGCCCGGGATTTTGTGGTGGAGGCCTTCGAAGAAGGAGCAGCGGCTCTTGATTTCGGGATCAATCAGCTTTTCGACCTGGCAGTGATTGATTTAGGATTGCCTGGGTTACCCGGAATAGAAGTTGTTCAAGGTCTTCGTGAGGCTGGACTCGATCAGCCGATTCTGATTTTGACGGCTCGTGCTGACTGGCATGACAAGGTGGCTGGTCTTTCCGCCGGGGCGGATGATTACTTGGTCAAACCCTTTCATATTGAGGAGCTGGTCGCGCGGCTTGGGGCGCTGGCTCGTCGAGCCGGCGGAGGACTTCAAACCACGCTCGAACTGGGACCCTTAACCATTGATGTGCGCGCCAAGGAAGCCCGAGTCGCTGCTCAGCGGCTTGACCTGACGCGCTACGAATATAATCTGCTTCACGCGTTGCTCTATCGAAGCGGCCAGGTCATTTCTAAAGCGGAGTTGATGGACCATCTTTACCAGCAGGATATTGATCGAGACAGTAACGTGATCGAGGTATTTGTCGGACGTCTGCGGCGCAAGCTGAAGCAAACAACCGAGGCCCTATCGATTGAAACCCTCCGGGGCCACGGCTATCGCTTAGTCGAGGTCGAACAGATCGAATGAAACCTTGGACATCCCTCCGAGGACGACTCTTGACCTCTGCGACGGTCTGCCTGGTTGCGTTTCTAGGGATGATGGGATTTGTCCTTGAAGAGGCTTTTTCCAGCAGCGCGCGAGCGGCGGTAGAGGCTCGATTGATGCAGCAAATTTATGGCCTGCTATCGGTGACGGAAGATTCAGAGATGGGTTTGATTCTGCCTATCGAACTGGCAGATCCTTTGATGAATCAGTTAGGCTCCGGGCATTACGCTGTGATCTTGGATGATCAGCGGCGTGAAATTTGGCGGAGTCAATCTGCCCTGGATCAGAATTTGTCATCAGCATGGTTCAGTGAAATCCTCAAAGCAGGTGAGCGCGGAGAGGCGAGATTCGGCTCGCTTCAGGGCGCGTCGGATAACTTGCTTTTTTTGGCTTATCGCGTCCAATGGGAGTCTGAGGCACTACTCGAAGAATTTGATTTTGTTGTATTCGAGCAGGACAGCTTACTAGCAGCCGAAGTTGTTGGGTTTCGCGCCCGGCTTTGGCGTTGGCTTGTGGCCATCGTGCTGGTGTTGATTCTCTTGCAATTTTTGGTGATGCGCTGGGGACTGAAGCCCATCGCTATTTTTACTAGGGATATTGACGCAATCGCCCAGGGGCGCTCCCAGTCCCTGTCCGGTGATTATCCCAATGAGCTCAAGCCCCTGGCCCAGACGCTCAACCGGTTGGTGGATCAAGAGCAGGCCCAACGCGAGCGGTATCGCTTGACCTTGGCTGATCTGGCGCACAGCTTAAAAACTCCCCTTTCCATCATTCGTAATAGCCTTTCTATCTCGAAAGATGAAAGCGTCACTTGGGCAGGGGCCAAAGAAATTGACAGGCAGGTCGAGCAAATGGATCAACTGGTGGCCTATCAACTTGAGCGTGCGGTGATCGCAAGTTCGCCACTTGTTAAGGCGAAGACTCAATCACAAGGATTACTGAGCGGTTTGATCGAGGCCCTGCAAAAGGTCTACGTCACAAAAAACGTACAGCTTGACATCACTTTTGAGGCAGACGAGTGTTTTGCAGATGCGCGTGATTTGCAGCAAATGTGGGGCAATCTGCTCGACAATGCTTTCAAGTACTGTGAGACCAGGGTTCGGGTCGCGCTACACCGGCGAGGGGGCCAACTGATCCTACAAGTGGAAGATGACGGTCCGGGCATTGCGGAGGCGATGCGAGACCAAGTGCTTGCTCGGGGCTTTAGGTTAGATACTCAAGCGCAAGGGCAGGGCATTGGTCTTGCCGTGGTCATCGAAATCGCTGCACGTTATGACGGCGCATTGACCATTGATCAGGCTGAAGATTTTGGCGGCGCCAGTTTTGAACTGGCGCTGGCGGTTATTTGAGGGCCTAAGCCATAAGATCAAGCGTTATGAGAGCCATCACACATCGGTGAATTGGCGGTTTTTTTGCAGCCGCAAAAATAGATTTTTTTTGCTTCATCTGCAGTGAACTTCTGCGGGAG
>CAJYBS010000229.1 GCA_913064795.1 uncultured Gammaproteobacteria bacterium | reverse complement strand
CGCAGTATCGGTATCAAGAGGCGGTACCGAAGGGTCGAATCTAACGATCACGCGCGTGCCCCGTGTGCCGTGATGACGCCGCGCGATGTACGTCACATGGGTATAAGCATCAGCGATCATGACATTCCAATAACGATCCGGTTTGTCCATGGGAGGCACTTCAATCACTAGGTCGCCGTGGCGAAGGTCATACCAGCCTGAGGTGTACAGTGTGTCGTTGTTGGGGGCAACGATCGCTTTGTCTAACGGCGTGGCTAGTCCCTTGACATGATTAAGCTCGCCGGATGGGTGCCGCGAACAAAGATGGAGCCGGGTACGATGAGTTGCCACGAGCGGATACCCCCAAAGATAAGCTTCTGCGGCAGGCGAGAGCGTAGCGATATTGTCGGATGCATTGGCCATGTTTCTAGTTTTACTATTTGGAGCGACAAAAGTCTTGCAAGATTCAGTAAGACTACTTGCGAGCCGGGGCATCATTGAGCGCCTGAATTTCGCAGGGGGCAAGCATGTCAAGAGCCTAAGCGACCGACTCGTCCAACAACAAGTTAACTAATACTCAAAAACAAGGACCGACGGCGGTTGGCCATGACGAGCAAGGATGGAAAGCGCCACAGCGCTCGAAGAGGCTAGCGCTTAGCAAGGGTGGTAACAAACGTGGCCGTCAGAGGATGGCATCTATTTCTTGGCGGCTTCCTGGGTGACGCGCTCAATGCTGGGATGCACTGCCATGCGGGTGAGTAGTTCGCCTAATCTTGGGCTTTCACTCAGCAGGTCAACCCCCGCAACCCTCGCCATCCCCGCCGCTGGTCCAAGACAATAATGGGCATAAAAATCGGCAACGGTCAGCTCGGTACCGCAGGCATAAGGGTCGCAGACCATCAGCCGTTCAACCGCTTTTATGCCTTTGGCGAGATCCCTTTTGACCTCACTTTTAGTCTCGTCGCTAACGGGTTGATTAAAAAGTGCTTCGGGTAAGCACCGTCTTGCCACAAGTTCGACATCGAGTTTGAGATGGCAAGCGAGTTCTATGGCTTTGGCCGCAGCGAAAGAATCACTTGGTAACAGGCCAGGCGATAGTTGCTCCAAGTAGTGAAAGATGGCGATGGATTCTGACAGGAACTGACCCTCTACCTCGATTGAGGGCATCTTCCCCATTGGGGATCGAACTAGGTAGTCCTCAGACTGTGAAGGCGGTGCCTTGACCTCTTCAAATGCCAAGTCTTTTTCTATCAACAACGCCTTGGTGAGACTGTAGTAGTTGCTCATTCGTAAGCCGTACAGTTTGATCATGGGATACTCCTCTTCTAGCGGTCACTCACTGCAATGCGCCAGCAAGCCATATTTTGCGCCCGAAGGCAATATCGTCCTAAAGTGCGAAGCAAATTTAAGGCTTCTTCATTAGGATTGCCGCTGGGAGCTGCGATTCAAACAATCCTCCTAGAGTGAAGTCATTCCAGTCTGCCTAAGCAACAGGGTAAATAATATTGATTGCGATAAGTCCCGCGCCAAGTATTCCCCCAATTGAGGCTGCTTATGCCCAGCGAGAGAGTAAATCCTAATCCTGAAATGGTTACAGATATCTGCTCACGTACTGCTACCCGTTTTTTTGGACAAGTTAGCTCGCCCGACACGCAAAGTTTACGAAACTAATCTTCGTACGGAGATGAAGTACCGTCCATCAGTTGATCAATCACACGAACAATGGCATCGGCGATCTCTTGCGGCACTTCTTCCTGCAGAAAATGCCCTGCTTCAGTTTCTGTCACTGGCGCATCCGGAAAATTTGATTTCATTGCACCAAGCCCCTTTCCAAGGATGGGGTCATTCAACCCCCAGACGATCTCGGCAGGTACCTTGAGGCCAGCCACATAGTCTTCGATAACCTGCATCTGGGGCGTGCTCGGGTGATCCGGCCCATCAGTTACCATTCGCATCAGTGCAAGCGGTGCCTTACTGTTTCCACTGTCTTCCAGTGGTCGTCCGTAAAGTTCTGAAACCTTGGCTGGAATCGAAGTGGGGTCTCCCTGCATGTTGGGGAGTTGCTCAAAGATCGACAGCAGACCTTCCAAGAGAAACTCGCCGAGTATTGGCGTTTTGACCATAGCGTGTGCCCGGGATAGATCAAACTGCTCTGTAGGGGCATTAAAACCCGTATTCATAGCAACCAGGCCTTTCAGGATGTCCGGTTTAAGTGCTAGTGCGCCCATACCTACCGGTCCGCCCCAGTCCTGTCCGACATAGACCACCTGATTGATCTGCAACTGCTCAAGTACACTGGCCATCCAGCGCATGTGGTTATCCAATGTATGTTCACTTGCTGGAATCTTGCTAGAGAAACCAAGGCCGACCATCGTGGGCATGATGACGCGTACCTGGTCTGTCGGCAGTGCAGCCGCAACCTTGCGGTAAAGGAAACCCGAGGTCGGGTTGCCGTGCTGAAGATAGACAGGAAAGCCTGCACCTACTTCCAGTATATGCACTTTAATGCCCGGTTCCACCTCAACGAAATAACTCCTGTATTCATCGTTGACAAATTTAGCCGCGTAATCGGGCAAGGGGTAAGCTTCGAATGTCCCAGCGTCGAGCATGACCGTCCCCTCACCAATAACGGGGACCCGTTCACCATCACGGGTTATTACTAATGCGATCAGCAGCAGCACCGAAAAAACAAGGCCGAACGCAATTCCAGAAAACTTAATCATCTTCATGTTCAGGCCTCTTTGTCATAAGTTCTGACCAGGCAACGACACCATCAGCATCCCGGTCTGCTGTGCTGAAAGCCCGGTCATATGCACCAAATCGCTTGACCATGGCAGCACGACCAATCTTGTGTTCGGCGTTGGCATCAATCAAGGCAGGAAACTCCCTGGAATCCAGTGCCCCATTACCGTCCCGATCAGCAGCCTGGAAATTGGCCTTTACGATCGCCATTGGATTCTTTTCTTCAGCGTGCATCCCAATACCCGTAAATGACAACACCAGGACAAACAAAGCCCTGTTACCAAAACTCAAATTCATTCAGGAGTCTCCTCTAATGAAACTTGCGTCTCCTCAATACCAACTATCTGCGGATTGTTGATTTATAAATGTTTTGGGACTTATACTCCCGAAACAAATAATCTCGCAAATCTATTGAGACTGTCAATCCCAATAGATAGATCAGCAGAAGGTCACACTTGCCTCATAAAACAAGTCAGATGCAGCAAAATGGTGAAGAAACCTCTCGGGACGGTCGCAGCATGCGAGCCGAGCGCAATCGCCGTCTTGTCGCTGAAGCTTCACTACAGTTGCTGGAAGAAGGGGAAGCTCAACCCACTGCGCAAATGATCGCCCGAAAATCGGGCGTTTCTACGAGCACGATATTTCGTCTTTATGAAGATCTCGAAGCGATACGCGATACCGTGATTCAAAGTCGACTTGAACAGGTTAAGCACTTACTCATCGACGTGCCTCGTGAATTGCCCCTCGAAGAAAGAATCACACAGCTTGTGAACCTGAGGTCCCAGTTTTATGAGAAGGTTGCACCAATCAGACGCCTCGTTGCCCCTCAGCGCTCGACATCTGAACTCATCAACAAGATATTAACAATGAATGAAAGCGCTTTCTTTACCCGCCAGAAAAACTTGTTCGCAGATGAGATTGCTGGCCTGAGATCGGGCGATGAGATCCTTCAGGCCGTTGATAACCTGATGAGTTGGGAAAGCTGGGATCGTCTACGCAGCATTCAGAAGTTATCGATTCGAAAATCGAAGCAAGTGTTGACGGCGGCGCTTACCCGTCTATTGACTGAATGATATCCGTTAGGAATCTAGATTCACTCTTACGTCAAGCTTAAGGTAGAACGTGATAACAACTATGACAACATCTCGAATACTCATCTTTACACTTTCTCTGGTTAGCCTGGGTGGTTGCTCGGACCCTGATGACGTGCCGGCATCTCACATATCCGCCGTCGACTCAACGGTCGTTTCAGGTTCGCAGCCAGTTGAAAAATTTGTCAACAAAACCGCACTCTATGGTGACCTGCATGTTCATACGAGCTGGTCAGCGGATGCATATGCAGGTGGATTACGTCTGGGCCCGAACGATGCCTACCGCTTTGCTCGCGGCGAAGCTGTGACGCTTAGGAACGGTGCACCCACGCAACTAAAAGTACCCCTGGATTTTGTCGCACTCACCGACCATGCAGAAGCTTTCACCACCCATCTCGCTTGCACGATACCAGCATTACCGGAGTTTCAGACGGATCAGTGTCGACAGGTTCGTACAGGCATGGATCAGGAAACCATGTTGAAGATTGCATTTGAGAGAGGAATCGCGCGGCCTGCACTCCGGGACCCTGACCTCTGCGCCGACGAATCCCATTGCCTGGATCTGGCGAAATCTACCTGGCAACGAATCCAAGCAACAGCCAACGCGTTCAATGATCCGGGCAGATTCACAACGCTCATTGGCTATGAGTTTTCTTCGTTGCTTTCTGACTTCGGCATGTTGCATCGCAATGTGATTTTTCGCGGCACCGACGTGATTCCGCTTGCA
>CAJYBS010000228.1 GCA_913064795.1 uncultured Gammaproteobacteria bacterium | reverse complement strand
ATTAATTTTTATTACATCTTTAATTTCATCATAAGCGGCTATTTGCGCATTAATATGATCCATTTCAGTGACCGATCTAGCACCAAACCAGACCCAATTCGTGAATCGATCTCGGCCATAACCTATACCACCAAGTCCGTAAGATCTAATATCTGTATCTTCACTTAAGGCATCAGTCATCTTGCCAAATGCGGCGGCATAAGAACCCTGATCTTGAGGCTGGACATTGATATCATATTTTGTAAAAACCGAATCTTGCCCCCAATCATTCGCGTCGATTGGCGCCATTCCCATGTATTGCGTGACAGGCACAACACCTGCAGCCGTCATTTCACTCAGGAATTCGATGGCCGAAGGACACGTACGTAAAAGCTCAGATGCTTTTTCCTGATCCGCCGCGTTTTGAAACGTGTTGATAATAAAGTGGGTTGATTGATAGCCTCCGTTAAACACTTCTTGGTTCAGGCCTGCATCCGCTGGGTACTGCTTGCCACAGTCGGATGCCCAGAATTTATCCATCGCAACCACTACAGCATCAGGATTTGAGGCTTGGATGTGATAAAACGCGTAGAGTGGGCCCCTTTCATTGTGATGATCAGCCTGTGCGATTCCCGAAAAAAGCACTACCGCTAGCAACATAAAAAGCTGTTTCATTTTGGTTTCCTTGCATCATTTTAGAGAAAGGCGAGTAGTTTGTGATGCCTTAACTAGATAAGACAAGTTTAGTTCGATTTTGGACGCTCTGACATTAACGCCACGAAAAATGATACCGACTAGCGGGCCTCTTAAGGGTCTAAGGGAGCAGGTCTTCGAAGCTACCGGCCCGGCTCGTAGCGTGTGTCACTTCAGCCCATATGACACCATTTGAGTCTAACTGCTCACGCGGAATAACCAGCAGATGAGCAGCAGGAACATCAGCTCGCTGCAAACGCAGCCCAAGCCAGTAATCCTCTAACCTTGCTGAAAGCGATCGCGAGGCTGTCTTAGCGTGGCTATGTGACTTAGTACGGAGTGATTTAACGATTCTAGGTGTAGCATAGAAATCAGCTAAATCTTGTGGAACAGCATTAGAGAAATATTACACACCACCTTTTCGGTAAGTTTAAGAAGGATGCTTCAGTGTCTTCAATTTTGTCTACTCCTATTCAGCGATCTCGGAAATATCCGAATCTGATCAAAGAGTTAGAAGCTTTTAAAAAAAGAAGATGGTGGCCAGAGGTGGAATCGAACCACCGACACGAGGATTTTCAGTCCTCTGCTCTACCGACTGAGCTATCTGGCCAGGCCCTATTGAAAAGCAGGCTTTCACGACAAGGCGCTCATTAAACCCAAGGCGCCTCAAGCAGTCAAGCACATCAGAACACCCCGCTGGATGCAGCCCTCAATATCGCGCACAATTTCCCTCATTGAACCCAAATCACTTGAGCGCGACCCCATGAGAGAAAACCACACCGCCTTAATTACTGCAGGCGCTTCTGGCCTCGGTCTCGTGATTGCAGAGACCCTTTCAAAACTCGGCATCACAATCCACATTATGGATCAGGATGAAGCTGCACTTTCTAAGGCTCAATCGCGGTTGCCCAACGCCTCTTTTAGTCTCGGTGACGCAGCATCCCAAAGCGATGTCGAAAAGACATTCCGGGACCTAGCGGTATCCAGGGTTAAGCTCGACTATCTCATCAACAATGTGGGTATCGCGGGTCCAGCGGGGCTAATCGATGACATCGATCCTACTGAATGGGACAGAACCATCGCCGTCAATCTCAGTAGCGCCTTCTACGTGACTCGACTGGCGCTGCCGCTACTGCGTGCAACACGCGGCGTTATTATCAATATCTCATCGACTGCGGGTCTGTTTGGTTGTCCCCACCGCTCACCCTATGTGGCATCTAAGTGGGCGCTTATTGGGCTGACCAAAACTTGGGCCATGGAGTATGGTCCAGACGGCATTCGGGTTAACGCGGTCTGCCCTGGGAGTATTGAGGGTCCACGAATCGACAGCGTCATCGAGCGCGATGCGGCAAACCGTGGTCTTAACCCGGCTCAAGTCAGAGCAGATTATGAGCATCAAACCTCGATGCGCACCCTGGTTACGGCTGATGACGTTGCCCAAACGGTTGCTTTTTTATGCAGCGATGCTGCCCGGCACATCAGCGGCCAAGCCCTTGCAGTCGATGGTCACACGGAGACCCTTGCCAGCTTGTAGACCCAAGGCGTCCACAGGCTAGAAGGCGCCATCGCTAACATTTTTAGTGCACCCGTTAGGCAGCACGTTAATCTCCACCGTTGGTGTTAACCACCAGGTCGTTGCGCCTTTTCAGCGCCGCACCGGAGTGCCACAATGAGTCATCCATTGAGCGCAATTATGACAACCATTTCATCCAATCCCCCTCCCACGCCAGACTTCTACCTGTATCCGCCGGCGCCAATCCAGCGGACCGAAATCAGTCCCGAGGGTGACTGGGTTACCCTTTTTTGGGAAGACGATAGCGTCCTGACCTGTTACTACCTCTGGCTGCAGGAAAATGATATCGATCAAGGTGGCATTGACCCTGCCACGAGGGAAGGCCTACTAGACCCTGCAGAGCTTGTTCTTGAGAGAACGATCCACAACGCCTTTGTCGATGAATCTGGACATTTGTGCGTCGAGTGGCACAAGGGTCCTCTCTCTCACTTTAATAGTGGCTGGCTTAAGACCCTGGCGGCAGGCCAGCATCGCGCTGGCGCGTTTATACCCTTGAGCATCCCTTGGCGGCGAGCCGATCTTGAAGCGCCTCCCAAACATTGCGCGAAGCGAGTTCAAAGCGATGCGCATGCCATGGCCGCCTGGCTCAACGATCTCGCGCGCTACGGCGTGACGTTGCTAGACAACGCGCCGACACAATCAGAGTTTTTGTTGAACTTTGCAGAATCCATAGGACCTATCCGGGACAGCAATTTTGGCAGGCTATGGGATGTGCATGCCGATCAAGCACTGGCCGGAAAAGCTGAGACCAACTCAACCGCCAATACAGGTCTGCGCCTTGGGCCCCACGCAGATTTACCCACGCGGCAGCTTCCACCGGCGTTTCAGTTTCTGCACTGCCTGCGCAATGAAGCGGTTGGCGGAGCCTCCACCCTATGCGATAGCCTGGCAATCATAGAGCACCTCAAGGCCTATCAGCCTGATGACCTTAAACAGCTAACGTCGAGCCGCTGGATTTTTTTTAACCGAGGACCTGGACTCGATCACCGCTGGTCCGGGCCGATCATCGATTTTTCGGGAGCCGGCCGCAACCCAGTGATCAGGGCATTTTATCCAGTCAAAGCCTTTCCAGACATGCCGCAAAGAGAAGTCCCTAGCGCATACCAAGCGCTTAAGCGGTTTCAGCAGCTCGCCGCAAGCGATCAATTTGAACTGCGCTTGACCCTGCAACCGGGTCAAATTCTATGTTTTGATAATCACAGGATTCTTCATGGAAGAGATGCATTTGCCGCCCAAGGCGTGCGTCATCTCCAAGGGATCTACATCGACCGGGACGAAATCGATTGCCGAACCCGCGTCGCGAACCGGCTTGCTGATCACAGCCCCGCACCTTCAAAGGAACGCTAATGCCACTCGCCATGAGAAACAACGTGTTTATCACCGCCGCAATCACTGGATCCGGCGGCACCCAAGATCGTAGTCCACATGTCCCCCGCAGTCCCCGGGAGATTGCTGATGCGGCGATTGCAGCCGCTGAAGCCGGGGCGGCCGTGGTGCACTGTCATGTCCGTGATCCTGTCACCGGCGAGCCGGCAAGAGACGTCGCCCTCTACCAAGAGCTCACCGAGTACATCCGCGCATCCAGCACCGATGTCGTTCTAAATTTAACCGCGGGGATGGGGGGCGACCTGGTGCTCGGATCGCCCGAAGCACCATTGCCACCAAATCCAGTGGGTACCGACATGGCAGGCGCAACTGAGCGGATCGCGCATCTCGCCGCCTGCTTACCCGAAATAGCAACCCTTGATTGCGGCACAATGAACTTTGCGGAAGCCGATTATGTAATGACCAATACCCCTGGAACCCTTCGGTCCATGGCCGGTCAAATGACGGATCTGGGCATCCAAATCGAAATTGAAGCGTTTGACACTGGCCACCTCTGGTTTGCCAAACAACTTGTCGAGGAGGGACTGATTCGGGATCCGGTGATGGTTCAGCTCTGTATGGGCATCCCATGGGGCGCGCCGGATGATCTCAACACCCTGATGGCCATGGTCAATAATGTCCCCCCCGGATGGCTTTACTCTGCTTTTTCGATCGGGAAAAACCAAATGCCCTATGTCGGCGCCGCGGTGCTCGCGGGAGCCAATGTGCGCGTTGGGTTAGAGGATAACCTCTGGCTCGAGCGCGGGGTGCTCGCCAGTAATGCACAATTAGTCGAGAAAGCCTACGGCATCATTGATGCGATGGGGGTTGGCATCATGACCCCTGAGGAAGTTCGACAGGAATTGGGTTTGATCAAACGTGACCCGCCCACCTAGAAGGACCGGCTCTGCCAATCGGGGAGCCCCTTT
>CAJYBS010000227.1 GCA_913064795.1 uncultured Gammaproteobacteria bacterium | reverse complement strand
CCAGAGGGAATAATAAGCGTCAGAGCGGAGCGAGGTAATCGATCCAATACCATCACAAGTTGAAGCACCGTTTGCCGCGTTTCGATACTCAAAGTGGTTTGCTCGGACCAGCGCGCGGCAATGAAAACACCCACATCTGTCCCGACCCAGAATACGAGCAACAAAATATGCAGGTATAGCCACACGCCTTCCATCATCCACCTCCTATGGTTGTTGTGTAATGTTTGCGCCCGACTCCAGTACGTCTTTAATTAGTTGAAAACGCGCCTCTGCCCACTGGGCATCTTGTTCTTGTGTAGGCTGAAAGCGCTCCATGGCATCTTCGGCAATCACACCGGATTTCTCCAGCAGTGCTTCAAGAGATTTGACTCGCTCGTTGAGAACAGAGTGCTCCGTCATGAGCCGGACGATAATTGCCAGTAAGCGGTCGATCTCCGGGTCAGAGAAAAAAGCTGACCGACCCGCCTTGACGGCCTTTTTATCGATGCTCATGCGATACCGCCTTTTTGCGCACCAAAGGCGTACCACGTGATGGTGTCGGAGAGGCGACCCGTGTCTGCGTCAAATGCCGCATCGGCACCTGATGCCTGAGTAAACTCGGCTTCACTAACGTAGGTGTAGCGCGGCATCGTGGCCTGAAAGAAGTCTGTGCCTCCGAACCCAGCATCTGTGCAGAGCTTGGGGTAGCTCAGGTCGCGAAACTCCTTGTAGAAAGGTTCGTTGTTATAGAAGCAGTCCCAGTCCAGATAAAATGCGTCGTACGCGCCCAGCACATCATTCGGCGGCAGTTCCATATTGATGAGCACCCCGCCGGGTTTCAGAACACGGTGCGCCTCTTGAAAAAACGCCCTGATAAGGTGTGTCGGTAATTCGTGGAGAAACATGGAGGAAAAAACGACGTCGACGCTACCGTCCTCATAGGGCAGGGCCTCACAGGAGGCCTGACGGAAATGAATCGGGACGGCAAACGCTTCTGCCCTAGCGTGACCATACTGCAGGCAAGAGGGCGCAACATCCAACCCATGCACGTCAGCATTGGGGAAGGTCTGTTTCCAGGGCAGCGTGTTGTGGCCGATCGTACACCCCACATCGACAATCAACTGTGGCCGGAGTTGTGGCCACTTCAGGCGCGTGTAGTTGGCCATCGAGTGTCCAATATCGTCCAGATTCTTTCCCATCACGCCAAAGGAGAAGACTTCGAGCCCATTGTCGTAAACAGCGCCTGCTTCGGCCCCGCTATCTTCGGTACCTTGGTAGTTGCCGGGCATCAGATGAACATCCATGGATTCGGTGTAATCCGGTAATTCGATCGCAGCATCAAGCATTAGCGAGCCACCGTGCGTCGCTTCGGACTGTTTACTGATTTGTTCGATAGACTCTGGATCCGAGGCGATAGCCGAAAGTACCGATTGCCAGACCAGTTCCTGTGTTGCGCAACGCAAACTGGAGTACCACTTAAAAATGTCGCGGTTTTTGACATATTGGTGAACCGCTTCGCCTGAATCATGGCGCTGCCCGGCCTCAGCGCTGGATTTTTCATAGTCCACCTGCATCTGGCTCGCCAGATCGGTCAACACCCAGGCGCGCATGGAGGAGGTAAAGCGTTCTCGCGCGCGCTGGTCGAGGTTTTTATTAAGTGCAAGTGAATGATCTAGTCCCTTCATTACAAATGCCTCGCACAGGTAAACGGGTAGGAGGTGAGCTTTATCGCCTGTCGTAATCTGGGTTGTCCAGTACAGCGAGCTGATCCAGCTACGCTTCGATCTTCATCACGTATGGGCAAACGAACTTAGCCCCGCTCTAGTGAAGCGGGGCTTTATATTTTCAGCTCGCCCGCTAGCAGGCGAGAGTCTTAGGCCAAATTAAAAACTGTATCGTGCCCTAAACGTAACCCGTCTAGGTTCGTTGAAGTAAAAAGTCCCTGCCAGTACTGAGTGCTGGACGAGTTCATTGGTACAGTTTTGGCATTCAAGTGCAAAACGTAGATTTTCGCCTACCCCCAAGGTAATGCCAGCATTCATCTCTGTTGTGGCGTCAACCAAACCGTTGGGTAGTCCAGAGGTCCCCACATTCAGGTCATCGGTGCTCCTCACGTTGATATTGCCAGAGAGATATCCATTGAAACTGGGTAGCTGGGCTGTGAGGTTTGCGCCAATAGTGTAGGTGGTATCGGGACTACGCGTGGGATCGGCAATGTCACAGGATGGTGTCACTATGCCCTGGCCGCCACCTGCTAGACCCGCGCGGCAATCGGATTGTTGCTGGCGAATCGCCTCACCAGGGATTTGCTCGGCATCTTGAAAGCCGGCTGTGGCATACATGTTAAACATCTCACTGGGTGCCCAACTCAGGTCAACTTCTAAACCTTCGTTTTCAAGGTCTGCAAAGTTTCGGGTGATAAAGGCGATTGTGCCGTTATCCCTGACAAAGGCCGAGGGCACTTGAAAGTCTGTCGCTTCCATCCAGAAAAACGTTGCATTCAGGCGTAATGTGCCGTCCAGCCAGTCGCTGCGGAAGCCAAGCTCCTGAGTTTCTACTTCCTCGATATCAAATGGGAGTAATTCGGCGGCTGAAGTACCCCGCGCGTTCCATCCACCTGACTTAAAGCCCTCAGTGTGTGATGCGAATGCCATGACATTATCTGTTATCTGCCACTGTATCGCGAAGCGAGGGGTTACAACGCTCTCATCAAGCTTGGTGGCTATCCCTGCTGCCTCTAAATTCGCTGTAGTGAGCTCAGTGCCCGGTGCCGCAGGAAAAATCAGGATATTTGGATAAGGATTATTTGCTGCAAGTGCTGGCTTGAAGTCTTGTATATCGACTTCTTTTTCTTCATCCGTCCAACGCACCCCGGCGGTTAGCGTTACAGCGTCCGTGATATGAAAGTCGGCCTGACCATAAACCGCAAACGAAGAGTTGTCGTTATCCATTTCTCTGTCGGCGAGTAAAAGCGGGAGGCCAATGTCGAAGAGTGTCGACCAGTCTGTGGTGTTACTTTCCGTGTGGTAATAGACACCGCCGACAAAATCCAAACGATCATTCATGAAGGCGTTGTTGTACTGGATCTCTTGCGTGAACTGGTCGTGCTCTCCGGAATTGGCGATGGTGTAAGTGCCCGCAAAGCCAGGGCCATCGAAAAAGTCTACGATGAATTTCTGCTCGAGAGAGCGAATGCCGGTGATAAAGGTCAAGGTACCAAAATCACCCTCCCAGGCTAGATTTGACGAAATAGCCCAGCTTTCTACGCTATTACCCAGACCATTACCGGTTGCCAATTGTTCAAGTGATCCCTCTGAATCGTTTGAGGCGCGTATACCCGTCTGTGAGAAGCGGTCTTCCGTATTGTCACTGATCCCATTGTCGTAAGGGCGCGCAAAAATGGATAGGTCAGAAAAGGAATTGGTAATGTTTAGAGAACTGCTCTCGATGGTTTCGGCTGAGATGTCCCAAGTGACATTTTCGCTGGGTAAAAAGCGGAGGTCTGCTCTGACCCCCCATGCTTCGTCACCATTGAGCTCATCGCCAGTGGTTCTGTTCTCAACAAAGCCGTCTTCATCCAGCCAAAATCCTGAAAATTTAGTGAGAACGCTGTCAGACACCGGCACATCGATCGAGCCACGGAGCATTTTACGATCGTAATCGCCGATGGATCCTTCGACCCAGCCCCCCATTTCTTCTGCCGGCTTTTTCATGTGGATCGAGACGGCGCCGCCTGTCGTGTTGCGGCCGAACAAAGTGCCCTGGGGCCCCCGCATGACTTCAATCCGATCAATATCAAAAAAGCTCATGTTGTTGCCGTTTTGGCGAGCGATATACACGTTATCGATATAGGTGCCAACAGGTGGGTCAAATGTCGCTATTGATTCAGTGTTTCCAAGACCTCTCAGGTAATAGGCATTGGCGGTACCCAAGCCCGTATTATTCCCGCCGAATAAGTTGGGTACATAGTTAATGAGGTCGATGGGCTCATCGATTTGTCTCTCCTGAAGCTCTTCATCAGAGAGCGCGGTAATAGCAAGCGGCACATCCTGAAGATCCTGTGCTCTGCGCTGTGCCGTGACAGTCACCTCTTCCAATGCTGCAAACGACGAATTTATTGTCATTGTGGTCAAGCCGGCCAATACTAGCGACTGTGTCAGCGTTTTTTTGTTTGTTCGCATGTTGTGGTCTCCCATTGTTAAGCTTCACCCACCAAGATCTTGTCCCGACAAAGCCTTATTATTATATGTATCGGTGTATTCGCTATCATATGCTAATGCACCTCCTCTCCGCCACTCACATTTATGGACTCGCCCGTGATGAAACTTGCGTCATCAGATGCCAGAAATGCGCACATTGCCGCGGTGTCTGCCGCCTGACCAATACGCTGCAGCGGAATACGCGCGGCCATTTCCTCCAAATAGGCCTCTTCGGTCATGCCTTTAAATGCGGAGAAGTAGGCGTTTTGGGCACTCCCTAAGCCGGTGGTGACATGATTTGGACAGATGGCATTGACCGTGATGCCGGCAGCGCCATAGTCGATGGCGGCGGTTCGTGTCAGGCCTATGACCCCATG
>CAJYBS010000226.1 GCA_913064795.1 uncultured Gammaproteobacteria bacterium | reverse complement strand
TAGTGAGCGTTATCAGCGCATCGCGATTGCGGCGGCAGCAGAATGATGCGCTCATTGCGGCTGGGTTGGGTTTTGCTGGTACTTCTCGGTTGCGTGAGCACGGATCAGCAGGTGGTCCCGGTTGATGAGCAAGAAGTGGCCTCCCGGGCGATTGAGCTGGGTGTGGCTTATTTGCGTCAAGGGGATTACACCCGAGCGAAAGACAATCTCATGAAAGCGCTAGCGATTGATGAGGATTCGGCGCGGGCGCATAACACACTGGCAATTGTGTTTCAGCAAGAGCGAGAATTTGAGCTGGCCGAACGATACTTTTTGCGCGCCATCAGCTTAGATCCCGCGCTGATCGCGGCCCGCAATAATTACGGTGCCTTCTTGTATGCCAGAGCACGACCAGCGGAAGCCGTTACGCAACTACAAATTGCAACCGAAGATCGTTTTTACGAACGCCGGGCCCAAGCCTTCGAAAATTTGGGGGTTGCCTACCTGGCGTTGGCTGATCAAGGCTTGGCGCTTGCCGCGTTTGAGCGTGCTGCGGCACTGAATGCCCGTTTGCCCCGAACGCTTCTGGAACTTGCTGACCTCAACTTTCAACAACAAGACTACCCAAGTGCACGAGACTATTTTTTGCGCCACAAGGCGCTTGCGCCCGACTCGGCACGCAGCCTTTATCTTTGTGTGCAAATCTACACTATTTTTTTAGCGGTAAGAGAGCGAGATCAATGTACGGAAGATCTGATGAGAATTTTCCCTGCGTCCGAGGGTGCCAAGACTTTGAGAGAAGGTTCACCGATCGAGGCGCACAATGAGTGAGGTGGGCGTGGGGTCTGATGTACCGAGTGTTGCTGGAACCTTGCTGCAAGCGAGGACAGCGGCGGGGTTGTCTCAAAGGGAAGTCGCTGACGCGCTTTTTTTAACCGTAGACATGATCGCGTTTCTGGATGCGGGTGAGTATGACCGGCTGCCTAATCAAGCCTTTGTCCGAGGATATTTACGCAGTTATGCGCGGCTGGTGGGGCTCGACCCGAATCAGCTGATTCGCCAATTCGATGAGGAGAGTCGTCAAGCAGAGCCTAATAACCTTGAACCGCCCGCCCCTAAATTGGTAATGGAACCCCGTTTTTCTGGCATAGTGCAAGCGGGCTTGATCAGCCTTGGCCTGATCGCCGTCTTAGTGCTTGCGGTTTTGATGTTCAGCTCGGAAGAGGAGCCGCTTCGTTCCACCAACGCGGAAATAAGCACCACCAAGTCGAATCAATCAAATTCCAGGCCCCAGGTTCAACTTGAAGTTGGACCCAACGAAGCTGAGGCGAGCCCTGTGATCGTTCCCGTTCCAGGAGACTCGGAGAGTGCCAAGGCGCTCCCGCGCCCTGGGTCAGCAGTCATCGAGGAAGACCCAACGAGTTTGGGTGAGTTCTCACCGGTTAGCTCTGAGTTGGACGCTTCCGGTGCCGCCAATGGCGATCTGACGCCCGAAGCAGGCTCAGAAATAGAAGAACCTAACCGTTCAGAAGAGTCCAGCGAACGGGGTTCTGAATCGACAATGGTGATCAGTAGCGCCCTTAGCGTCGCAGCGCCTCCCGGCGAAACATTGGGCGTTGGTAATGGACTCGTAGGGTCGAGCTCAGAAGGCCTGAGCGCAAGCGATGGAGAGTACCGGGAAGCAACAATCAACGTGCCGGAGGTCGAGCCAGCTGTGCGGGTCGATGAGTCAGCTCCCCCGAACATCGAGCAGCAGACAAGAAGGTTTGGTTTGGATTCACGCCCGGGAGCTTTAGGTTCTGTTTCGATCTCAAGAGAAGATTTTGATGGAGGACGGCGAATCTGGGTTGATGCTGGAGGGTCGGATGAACTGATCGCCGAGCTGAGTGATGCGTGTTGGATTGAAGTCGCCGATGGACAAGGGGAACGCATCTATGGTGATCTCAACAGAGCCGGGGATGCCCTGATCATATCGGGCCGCGCGCCGTTTGAAGTACTCCTCGGAAATGCCCCTGTCGTTAGCCTCGCCTTTAATGGCGAACCGATTGACCTCGCAAGAAGGACAACCCCCGAACTGACCGCGCGAGTGACCCTCGGCAACTAGGAGAAAATTGTGCGACAAGCATCGAACATTACAAGACGCGTCTCGAAACAAATTATGGTCGGCCCAGTCCCGGTTGGCGGAGACGCTCCGATTGCGGTCCAAAGTATGACCAATACCAACACGCTGGACGTTGAGGCGACGGTTGCGCAAATCAGACGCCTTGAGTCGGTCGGTGCTGATATTGTGCGAGTTTCTGTGCCGAGTTTGGAGGCAGCGGACGCTTTTGGTGAGATTCGACGACAAGTGTCGGTGCCCTTGGTCTCTGATATCCATTTCGACCATAAAATTGCACTTAGAGTGGCTGAGCTCGGGGTTGACTGTTTGCGGATTAATCCTGGAAATATTGGTAGCAAAGACCGCGTTCGATCTGTCGTAAGTGCCTGTAAGGACCGAAATATTCCCATTCGGATCGGAGTCAATGCGGGTTCCTTGGGCAAGGATCTGCTTCGTAAATACAGCGAGCCGAATGCGACGGCGATGGTTGAGTCTGCGCTGCGCAATATCGAGTTGCTTGATGCTGAAAATTTCGACCAATTTAAGCTGAGTCTCAAATCATCTGATGTGTTCATGGCGATCGAAGCCTATCGACTGATTGCCGATCAAATTGAACAGCCTTTGCATTTGGGTATCACCGAAGCCGGTGGTCTACGCTCGGGAACGGTTAAGAGTGCTGCGGGGCTTGGGCTGCTGCTGATGGAGGGCATTGGTGACACCCTTCGTATTTCTTTGGCCGCTGATCCCGTGGAAGAAATAAAAGTAGGGTTTGATCTGCTAAAAAGCCTCCACCTGCGCAGCAAGGGTATCAACTTTGTGGCCTGTCCAAGCTGTTCGAGGCAGAACTTTGATGTGATCAGCACCGTTAATGAACTTGAGCGCCGGGTCGAAGATATAACGACCCCGCTAGATGTGGCGATTATCGGTTGTATCGTCAATGGCCCTGGAGAAGCAAAGGAAGCAGACCTTGGGCTGACGGGCGCGAGCCCGAATAACCTCATCTATCGAGACGGTGCACCGAGTGAGAAGATTACCAACGAAAACCTGGTTGACGATCTTGAGGCCATGATCCGTGAGCGTGTGGCTCAAAAGCAACGAGAGGCGCCCGATACAGACGGTGGGGTCTTGAAATTGGGCGCGGATGGGAGCGCTGCGTGAGTCAGGTGATAAAAGCAGTGCGGGGCATGCAAGATTTGCTGCCGGAAAAAAAAGCTCGGTTTAGGCGCATCGAAGATCAAGCCCGGCGAGTGTTGGGTCAGTACGGCTATCAAGAAGTGGGCTTGCCCGTCATCGAGAACACGCATCTTTTTAATCGGTTGGTGGGCAGTACCACGGACATTGTTGAGAAGGAGATGTATTCGTTCAACGACCGTAATGATGAAAGTTTAACCCTCAGACCCGAGGGCACGGCAGGGTTGGTGCGCTTCGTGAATGAGCATGGTCTGGCATTCAATCAGACTCAGCGGCTTTGGTACACCGGCCCCATGTTTCGCTATGAGCGGCCGCAAAAAGGCCGGTACCGTCAATTTGATCAGATCGGGGTCGAATGCATCGGTATGCAAGGCCCTGATATTGATGCAGAGTTGCTACTGCTCTGTGCGCGGCTTTGGCGCGCGCTCGGCATCGAGGACCAAGTTCGCCTAGAAATAAATTCCATCGGTGACACGGCGAGCCGACAGGCCTTTAGCGCAGCTTTGGTCGAATTCTTGAATGACCGAAGCGATGAGTTGGATGAAGACAGTCGTCGCCGGTTAGAGACCAATCCCATGCGGATATTGGATTCGAAAGTGCCAACAACCCAAGCGCTCCTCAGCGGAGCGCCGCGGCTTAAAGACTTTGTGGATGCGCAATCACAACAGCATTTTGAAGACCTGTGTGCGATACTTGACGCCGCAAAGGTTGAGTATCATGTCAATCCGAAAATCGTGAGAGGCCTTGATTATTACAACCGCACGGTGTTCGAGTGGGTGACGGATAGTTTGGGCGCGCAAGGCACGATTTGTGGCGGTGGACGCTACGATGGTCTGGTCGAACAGCTAGGAGGAAAACCAACGCCGTGTGTTGGGTTCGCGTTGGGGTTGGATCGTTTGGCGCTGATGTTTGAAGACAGACCGGAAGAAGCGGCAACGGCGCAGATCTACGCCGTTTCAGTGGGTGATCAGGCGAGACGCGAGATGATGGTGGTCGCTGAGATGCTGAGAGAAGAAACTGGGCTGAAGATTCAGGTCCACACCGGGTCTGGAAAACTAAAAGCGCAGATGAAGAAAGCAGACGCTTCGGGCGCAGAGGTGGCTCTGATTCTTGCCGAAGACGAGTTAGCGGCGGGAGTGGTTGCCTTAAGAGAGCTGAGAGGAACGGCGCATCAAACCACGGTGGTTGCGGGAGATTTGCCCGAGGCGTTGAGGAAGATTTTTAAACAAGATCGCTAAACAAGGGTCTAAATGAGAGCTTTAAGTGAGCACTTAAGTGAGTGCTTTCAGCG
>CAJYBS010000225.1 GCA_913064795.1 uncultured Gammaproteobacteria bacterium | reverse complement strand
AAATCGATGGTTTGCCGTTCGATCCCCGGCATGCTGGCAACCGCTTCGGACTTGTTCTCGCCTTCGATGACAAACATCGGATAGATAAGGTCTGCTGGAGTGAGCATGGTCTCAGCCACTAATCGTCTCGAGAAGGCATCTGCGCGAAGTCGCCTGGGCCGAGTCCTTGGAAATTGTTGCTTCATAGTGGTCTCCTTGGCTTGATTATAGAACACTCAATCGACTCGACGAAGACCAATTGCTTTGCGGTTTTATGCGCTGACCCGCAATAACGAAGCGGTTCCGTCGATTGAATGTTGATGTAATAGACCGAATCTTGGTTGGAGCAGCAGTGTTCAAACCGAGGTTTCGAGCTCATCCTCTAGATTGAGCCACTCTTCTTCAAGCGCTTCGATTTGCTCGATCAGCGCTTGTTGGTCTCGGAGCAGGGGCTGCAGCGTTGGGCTGCTTGAGTCGCTATAATGTTCAGGGTCTGATAGTGCCTCTTCGACTGCTTTTCGCTTTTCGTTTAAACGGGTCAACCGAGAGTCAATGGTCCTAATGCGTGTTGCAATTTGGCGGTTACGTTTATGGTTTTTTTGCGGCGCTGCGGATTTCAATGGTACTGAATCGTTGGCCGACGACTCGGGTTTTGAACTTTGTGTTGGTTTTATTTTTGGCTCGCTTGCTAAACCGGCGCCGTAATCAGACAAGTTCCCCTCGAATGAGGTTACAGCGCCATGCTCTACGAGTAGAAACCGCTCAACGGTACTGCCCAACAAATATCGGTCGTGTGAAATCAATACGATGGCGCCGTGGAATGCATTCATGGCCGTGGCCAAGGCTTGTCGCATTTCCATATCGAGATGGTTCGTGGGTTCATCAAGCAGGAGTAAATTAGGTTGGGTAAAAGATACGATCGCGAGTGCGAGTCGCGCTTTTTCACCCCCTGAAAAATGTATCGCTGAGGCATCCACCCGATCACCCGAAAAATTAAAGCTTCCGAGAAATGTTCGGATCTTGAGCTCGCTGGCACTAGGGTCGATTTGTTGCAATTGCGAGATCGGGCTTTTTGATAGGTCAAGGTCATCGACTTGATGTTGGGAGAAATAACCCACTTTAAGATGGAGTCCTTCGACACGCTCGCCGTTGATCAAGGGCAGGTCGCCGGTCAGAGATTTGATCAAGGTGGATTTTCCAGCACCGTTGACACCAAGCAGCCCAAGGCGGTCGCCAGGGGCAAAGCTTAAGTTGATGTTCGACAGCACTGGGCTGGTGTAACCTAAGGTTGCGTCCTGCAAGCTGATCAGAGGATCAGACTGTTTCGCAGATTCCCGAAAGGAAAATCTAAAAGGCGACGCTTCATGGACCGCCGCGACCCGGTCAAGGCGTTCTAGGGCTTTGATTCGACTTTGGGCTTGTTTGGCTTTGCTGTCTTTGTAGCGAAACCTCCGAATAAAATCTTCCATGTGTTTGATGGACGTCTGCTGCTTCTCAAACTGCCGTGCCTGATCCTTCAATTGTTCGGCTCGAAGCGTTTCAAATCCAGAGTAATTGCCCGAATACAGGGTAATGCTTTGATTGCTCATGTGGGCAATGTAACCGACGCAGTCGTCTAAAAATTCGCGATCATGCGAAATCAGTAATAGGGTTCCTTGATAATTCTGTATCCAGCCGGCGAGCCAAAAGATGGCATCGAGATCAAGGTGGTTGGTGGGCTCATCAAGCAGCAGTAGATCAGAGGGTTTCATCAAGGTCCTGGCCAAGTTCAAACGAACTCGCCAGCCACCTGAAAAACTCGCGAGGGGGTCATCAAATGTTGATTCACTGAATCCAAGACCGACCATAAGTTGTGCGGCTCTGGCTTTTGCGCTGAAGCCATCAAGGTCGGTGACCTGCTCAAAGAGCTTGCCAATACGATCATATTGTTCGTTATTTTCGGCGTCGGTTAACTGCTGTTGAACACGATTCAATGCTTCGTCGCCGGAGAGCACATAATCGATCGCAGGGGTCGTCTCTGCTGGGAGTTCTTGGGCCATGTGGGCAATTCGCAGGCCGCGGGATAAATCGACTTGACCTTGATCAGAATCAAGTTCACCCAGAATGAGTTTGAATAAACTGGTTTTGCCAATCCCGTTTGCGCCGATTAAGCCGACTTTTTGTCCTGCGTAGATGGTCAGGGAGACTTGATCAATTAGCAGTAAGGGGCCGCGCCGGAGGCTTAGATTTTGAAAAGACAGCATGGAAGAGATCTTTAAAGGCAGCAGTGTATCATTTTAGTTAGGACCCCGTTTAGGCGGCGCTCACCGCTTTAGTCTGGGCCGATAGGTCGCCCAGATTGTTATTACAATCATGGGCAGACACGCAATGATCACCCAAGCCGGTATGGAAAGACCCAAGAAGGACCAAGAGACTTCTGCGCAGCTGCCATCTCCACTGAAAACCGTGGACAAGACCTCTGTGAGCGGTAAGACATCCATTAAGTAATCAAGACTGGGTCCGCAGGCCGGAACTTGGTCAGCGGGAAGGCTTTGCAACCAGAGTTGTCGAACCGCGAAGACGATCGACCCTAGAAGTGCGAGACTAATGAGCGTGCCATAAAGCTTAAGCCCGAGGGGTCGAGGATTATGGATCGCTGCGATCAACGCAATGCTGCCCCCGCCGATGACGCCCACACGCTGAAATATGCAAAGCGGACACGGTTCGAGCATAAGCCAGTGCTCCATCCCTAGGGCAATCAGTATCATGACTAGACTTGCCACAGAAAGCAGTAATAGCAGCATCCGAGAGGAGAAGTAGACCATGTGAGGTGTTCCGGTTTATAGGGTTAAGCGTGGACGAAACAACCCTGTAAGCAACAAGCGATGCTCAAACAAGGATTGCTTTTCATTCAGGGTTTTCAATGTGCCAATTGTCTACGAAGTCTTTGAGGGAGGCAAAGAATTCGTCAAAGATTTGTTCGACAGGGGACAGCTTTGGTCCGAGCTCCCGGAGTGATGCAGGATTAAAAAATTCCTCGCCCCGTTTAAGACGTCTTCCAATGTTGAGAAGGCTGCGCTCGACATAGTTGTTGTCTAGGGTCCGCAGCAAGCTTCGGTAGGTTTGCATGTTCCTACAAACTGCCAGCGCTGATTCTGGGAAAAAGGTTAAATGATCTGAGCGAAGCAACCGATCGAAAACGTCTTGGTCAAAAGTATCGAGCCCCTGGCTATGATGGCGCGCCCAGCGGTTTGCTAAACACTGATCAAAAACAATGTCGGTGATAATTCCGGATACACGGTACATTGCGTTCGGCAGCGCCCGTCGCGCTGTTGCGACCAGCGGATGACGGTCCGTGAAAGCGTCAATCGATCTGTGCAGGGCAATGCCCCGCTCCACAGAATGGGGTCGGGCGCCCCGAAGCGGACCTTTGACGAAATCGCCTAAAAACCCGCCTACAAGCAAGTGATCACTGCCTCTGGCGAGATAGAGATGGGCCAGGTGATTCACGAGGGTCTTTGATAGGTCTGCTGTTGCTCTGCAAGATAGTGCTTAAATTCGTCTTCGCTGTGCTCGGGAATCTGGCCAAATGCGTGTCGGGAATCTGCAGCGACTTGATTGAAATATTGGTAATCATCTTCTGACAATGCTGTTTTTCGATAATTCTCACGATGCTGGTCGGACAACTGATGCAGACGGTCGATAAGCCCCATATTCTGATTTGAAAGTTCGGCGATCAATTGACCGCTCGGTGTGGTCTCGGGATGTTTAACCCGGGTTTCAAAAATATCGAGACTATTTTGATAACGCAGGTCGTTGTGGGTGGCGTCTAAAGCCGCTGCAAGTGATCTCAGTTGATTAAAAACTTGGGTCGCCCATTCTAAAAGGGTGATCTCCTTGCCCTCGAGCCCTAACAAAAGACCGGGTTTGCGGCCTTCTTGAGTCGCGCGCTGAAAATTCTCAGCCACTTCAGCGCAGAGGTCGGGACCATGGATGGGACTGGGTTTCAACATGCAGTGCAGAAGCAGTAAATCCATGAAATGCAGCTGGTCGTCGCTGACACCCAAGGGCAGATAGGGATTGGCATCGAGCAGTCTAACCTCAATGTATTGAACCCCCACCTGGTCAAGGAATGTGAGGAAGTTCTCCCCAGGGGGCGGCGTCGCCTTCGCGCGTACCGACGCATAAAACTCAGCTTCGGATTGCAGAATATTGGCATTCACTTGTGGAAAAACTATGTCGCTTTGCTGTCCGAGTGCGGCGTAGGGGCGATGGGGTTCGGTAATTCCCCGTCTCAGGGTGTCCGTGTAATTGTCTAGACTGTTATAACAAATGTTGAGCAGAGTTGACTGCGTGGCACTTTGATATCCGAGCCCGCCGGAGCGCAGGCTGGTGGCGTGGGGGTAGTAAAAAGTAGACGGGGACAAGCGGCTGAGAGGATGATCAGAGTCTCGCAAGAAGCTGGCGTCCACGGCGGGAGACGCGCCAAAAAGATAGGCGGGCAACCAAGATAGCTGTCTGAAGTTTCGCATCAACGCGAAATATTTTTCGGATCTAAACGTCGCATCGTTTTGCCGAGGCGATTGGCCTTTCGCAGTTTGAGACGGAATCAAC
>CAJYBS010000224.1 GCA_913064795.1 uncultured Gammaproteobacteria bacterium | reverse complement strand
CTTTTTCTCATTATATGGGATAGGTACATACAGGGTGTCTCATATCATAACGAGTAAAAGTAAATAGCTCTGAGGGGTAGAAGGATCAATAATTTTATCTGATGATGGTGCAGAGCGGGTTCAGGAGGATTGGACATTTGTGTTTCATCAACCAGTTTTCAAAAAAATGACATTGGTTGGCCTCAGCAGCCTCCAACAGAAAATGTGCTAAAATTCAATATGATATTTCATGATCATACCCAAAAATTATTTTTTTCAAAACATAAAAATAAAGCTGAATTCAAATGCCTGGATGACTCTGAAGTCCTCAGTAGTGATTTTCCATGCGCTGCCGCATGAAATAGGCGCAGCGATTGATCGAGTGCTTGCGCACTTGCCTTCTATAGCGCTGGGAATTCACGTTCACAATGATGGCGGGCTGGCGATTGCGAACACGCTGCGCGCTGTGGAAGCTGGTGTTTGTCAGGTGCAAGGCACGATCAATGGTATCGGTGAACGATGCGGTAACGTGGATTTGACAGCGGTTATTGCGAATTTAGAACTGAAGTATGGGCATCAGTGCTTACCCCCAGGGAAGCTATCTGGCTTGACCAGTGCTGCAAAAAGCGTCTGGGAAACCCTCGCGATCGATGGGCCGACAGGACAGCCTTATGTCGGGCCTTCCGCCTTTGCGCACAAAGGTGGCGTTCACGTGTCTGCGGTGCAGCGAAACCCTGACACCTATGAACATGTTGCCCCTGAGACAACCGGCAATAGCCGAAAAATTTTGATCAGTGAGCTCTCTGGCGGATCGAATGTTCGTGCAAAGCTCGCCAATCGTTATCCTGAGCTTGAAGGCAAAGCGTCGTCCCAGGCAATTCTCGAAGAAATTCAGGACAAAGAGCATGCTGGATACTCGTTTGAAAGCGCTGACGGCAGTTTCGACTTGCTGGTGCGGCGACATCTGGGCCACTTTAAACCGTGTTTCGAACCGATTTACTACCGAATTTACTCTCCAGCCAATGAATCTGCTTCAGATCAAAATGATGTTTCGATTGCGGGTGCGATTGAAGCATCGGTGAAGGTTCGGATCGGTGATCAAGAGCTCTTGTGTGCTGCAGAGGGCAATGGGCCCGTGGACGCGCTGAATCAGGCCTTGCGCCAGACGCTCTCAGATTACTTCCCCGAGGTCGGAGACCTGCACCTCACGGATTACACTGTCCGTGTGATCAATTCGACCCAAGAGACCGCAGCGAAGGTTCGAGTGCAGCTGGAGCACTCGTTTCAGGGAGAATCATTTGGCACCATTGGTGTGAACGTCGATGTGATCAAGGCGAGTTGGAATGCTTTGATAGAAGCCTATCACTACGCCCTGATGCAGCACCGGGATTTCGTGGGTGAAAGCCCATCGCTTTGATAAGGACCGGGTTTCGCATGGCGTTGTATTCTCTATGACTTGGGAAAATCGTTGGCATCCCTTGCTCGAACGGTGGGTCACGATTACTGGCCATCGCGGTTCAAGGCCGTGGCAGGGTGGTCAAGTTGAGGCACCGCTTCCGGCCGCATCCTTCGATCCTGCTTGCTATTTGTGTCCTGGGGGACAACGAATTTCGGGTCAGCGCAATCCAGAATACGATGAAATATTTGTCTTCGATAATGATCATCCGGCTTTTTCGGTCGATGCGCCGCCGCCTGAGCCTGCTGTGGGACTGTTTGAAAGTCAGCCTGCCGATGGGATTTGTCGAGTCATGTGCTACTCCCCCAATCACGGCCTCCGTTTAAGTCAGCTAGGGAACGATCAATTGCTGCAGGTGATCGAAGTCTGGCGGGATCAAACCTTTGAATTGATGACTGAGCAAGGTTTTGAGCAAGTTTTTATTTTCGAAAACAACGGTGAGGTGGTGGGTGTCTCGAATCCACATCCACATTGTCAAATTTTTGCGACCTCGCTTCAGTTTAGTACCTTGACTCAAGAGCTACAGGCGACCGAGCGCTACCGCGCGAAAACTGAAGGAGACTTATTTGATGCCATGATCCGCTCAGAGCGCGAGGACGGTCGTCGGATCCTCTGTGAGAACTCGGATTGGCTAGGGTTTGTGCCTTACTTTGCAGAATTACCCTACGAAATTATGCTTTTACCAAAAGGGCGGCGTCGCCAGCTCTTTCAGATGCCCGATCAAGAACTCGAGTCGTTATCAGTCGCGCTTCGGCAGGTTCTAGTGATGTTGGATCATCTTTGGTCAGTTCCTCAGAGTTACATCCTGTCGATACGGCAAGCGCCGTTAGGGCTGCCTGAGGCGCATGACTACCGATGTTACCTGAAGTTACAGCCATTGCTGCGAGGGCCCGGCCTGCAAAAATATTTGGCTGGAATAGAGACCGGTGCGGGCCATTTTTTAAATGATGGCGTTCCCGAAATTAAAGCAGAGGAATTGAGGGCAGCAGGTCAAGGCCGTTGAAAAATACACCCTTGAGACGCTATCTTGGACAGAGATGAAACTTGGGTGCCTTTAAGAGAGGCGCACTAAAGGGATTAGGGAAGCGTTATCTATCCTCAATCAGAAATTAGAAATGGCTCAATGTCGTTGGCGCAAACGGGCCGGCGACGTCCGCAACATTGACATACGAAATACTAGAGAAGGAGAAAACGATGAAGGTTGATACGCATTTGACACAAAACTGGAGAAAAATTCCTGATGCGGTTAAAGCCGCTGAGGCGGATGGTTTCGATGGCGTGGGAACGGCTGAAATGAACCACGACCCGTTCTTCCCCTTGCTGCTGGCAGCCGAGCACAGCGAGGCGATAGAAATAAGAACAGGCATCGCAGTCGCCTTCGCGCGATCTCCGATGACCCTTGCCAATCAGGCGCATGACCTCAATGCGTATTCAAAAGGTCGTTTTACTTTGGGCCTAGGTTCGCAGATACGCCCTCACATCACGAAGCGATTCTCCATGCCCTGGGGCGCACCTGCTGGACAAATGCGAGAGCTCATCCAGGCAATGCGCGCTATCTGGGCGAATTGGTACGAGGGTGAACCGCTCCGGTTTGAGGGTAAATATTACAACCACACTTTGATGACGCCAGCGTTCACACCTGAGGATACCGAGTTTGGTGCGCCCAAGGTTGTTTTGGCAGCCGTCGGTCCCATCATGACAGAGGTGGCCGGAGAAGTTGCCGATGGCTTGATTATTCATCCCTTTAGTAACGAAAAATATATTCGAGAAGTCACCTTGCCAGCGATCGATCGGGGTCTCGCCAAATCCGGCCGGAATCGTTCGGATTTTGAAATCACGTATACCCCTTTTGTGATTTCTGGCAAGGATGAAGCGACTTTCGAAGCCGAGAAGGCCGCTGCCAAAAGCCGCATTTCTTTTTATGGGTCAACGCCTGCTTATAAACAGGTCTTGGGCGTTCATGGATGGGGTGATTTGCAGATCGAACTCAATGGGCTGTCAAAACAGGGACAGTGGGGCGAAATGGCGAACTTGGTCACCGACGAGATGCTCAACACAATGGGCGTGATGGCTGAGCCATCTGACATCGTGCCGGAGATACAATCCCGTTACGGAGACTTTACTGACCGAACCAGTGGCTCCTTTGGTTTTGTTGAGCGGGAAGCCCGTAATGCTATGGTGGCGGCGCTTCGTGCAGGGTGATGATTCAAAAACCGTGCCGAAGAGTCTGATTTCGGTCTCGGAGGCTTGCCTTAAAATATTGGATCAAAGGGCGCTTCCAGGGGCGGTGCAATATATCGATTGCGTCAATGTGGACGAGGTGATTGAAGCGATTGGTTGTCTTGCTGTGCGGGGCGCCCCCGCTATTGGACTATCTGCTGCGTTTGGATTGATCCTTGATCTTGATGGTCAGCCCGAAAATGCGGATAAAATTTTGCTTGAGTTGCAGGCCCGGGGTGATCGATTGATTGCCTCACGCCCAACGGCGGTCAATTTAGCGTGGGCGGTGGAGCAAATGCTTCACTATGCTCGATCATCTGCGTGCCAACTCGGTGGGCCAGGATGGCGTCAAAGATTGTACGCCCAGGCGCAGTCGCTCTTTGAAGCGGATCGCGAGGCATGTCGGAAAATTGGCGAGGCGGGGGTTGCCTTGTTGGAGGGACGGAAAAACATTCTGACCCATTGCAACGCGGGTGCTTTGGCGGTTTCGGAGTATGGCACCGCCTTGGCGCCTATCTATGTTGCTAAGGCGCGTGGTCAATCGATTAATGTTTGGGTTGATGAAACCCGGCCGTTGCTGCAAGGGGCGCGATTGACTGCTTTTGAACTCATGGCCCATGACGTGTCCTGCCAACTGATCACCGACAATATGGCGGCTCACGTAATGGCCTCTGGGCAGGTCGATCTGGTGTTGGTCGGAGCGGACCGGGTGGCGGCTAATGGGGATGCTGCCAACAAAATTGGCACTCTGGGATTAGCTGTGCTTGCCCACCATTACGGCATTCCCTTTGTTGTCGCTTGCCCCTGGTCAACGATTGATCTTGAGACACGGTCAGGCTCAGACATTGTGATTGAGGAAAGAGATAGCAATGAAGTGTGTAGCTTTCAGGGCGTTCGTTCTGCACCAGATGGCATGAGTGCCGTTAAC
>CAJYBS010000223.1 GCA_913064795.1 uncultured Gammaproteobacteria bacterium | reverse complement strand
ATATATCCATGGTTTTTTTTCCCCAATACAGGCTAGTCAGCAATACCAAGACCGTAAAGATCTCTAATCGTCCCAGCACCATGCCAGAGATCAATGCGATTTTTGAAAGATCCGGTAACCCGGCATAAGTGTGCGTGACCTCCCCCAATCCTGGACCCAAATTATTAATCGAGGCCCCTACCGCTGAGAAGGCCGTTAAAAAGTCGTTGCCATCACCCAGTAGCATCAAAAGTAGCACCACAAAGATAAAAACATAGATGGCGCAAAACCCCCAGACCGCCTCCATCACATTGTCTCGCATGACCCGCTGGCTGATTTTAATTGGAAAGATCGCATTGGGATGAATCAGGCGATGAATTTCCCGCAGACCTTGCTTGTAAATCAAGAGTACCCTAATGACCTTGAGGCCACCGCCGGTTGACCCTGCACAGGCGCCAACAAAAGCGCCGAAAATGAGTAAATAGGGCAGGATGTTTGGCCACTGTGAGAAGTCTTCGGTTACGAAACCCGTTGTGGTCAGCATGGAGACCACGTGAAACGCCCCCAACCGAAAACTATGTAACGCCGCATCATTAGACTGAGCCAGTACGATGGTGACCGCCCCAGTCACGATGACGATCAGCATAAAAAAACTGCGAACCTCCTCATCTCGCCAATATAATTTCAGCGATTTGTCCCGGTAACAGAAAAAATGAAGGGCGAAATTGATGGCTGAAAGCAGCATAAATACGATTGCGACAGTTTCTATTGCAGGGGAGTCGAAATGGCCAAGGCTCGCATCGAAAGTAGAGAACCCACCAATGGCGACGGTTGAAAAGCTGTGACAGACCGCCTGAAAAAAGGACATGCCAGCAACCCAGTAGAAAAAACAACAAGCGAGGGTGAGAAAGAGGTAGATCGACCAGAGAGCGAGTGCCGTTTGCTTAATCCTGGGTGTGAGTTTGCTGTCCTTAATTGGACCGGGTGCCTCAGTCCGATAGAGCTGCATGCCCCCGATTCCAAGCATTGGCAGAATGGCCACAGCAAGCACAATGATCCCCATGCCACCCAGCCACTGCAGTTGCTGACGGTAGTAGCGGAGTGACTCGGGCAAGGTTTCGATGCCCGTAATGACCGTTGCCCCGGTCGTGGTCAAACCTGAAAACGACTCGAACAGCGCATCGATGGTGCTCAAACCAATGACCGAGCTGTTGGCGAAAGGCAGTGCGCTAAAACTGCCGAGGGCGACGTAGCAAAGTACCGTAACGAGGAAACCGTCTTTGGTCCGTAGTGCTTCCTGAAACCGTCTGAACAATAAATGCAGAGCAAAGCCGGATGAAAAAATAATCGCAGCGGCTTCGATATAAACACGGTGAGCACCATCTTGGTAAAACATCGAAACAAACAGGGGCGGGATCATGGTCGCGCTAAAAAACATGAGCAACAGACCAACGATTCTAAAGGTTACTCCGACGTGCATGATTAGAAAAAACTCACCGGCGCTTGGAACAACGCCTCGACTTCTTTCAGACGAGATTTATCAACCAAAAACAAAATCAAATGATCGTCGGCTTCGACCAGAATATTGTCGTGGGCAATGATCACCTGATCACCTCTGACAATCGCGCCAACGCTGGTCCCAGAGGGAAGGTTTAAATCACCAAGCGCTCTGCCAATGACTTTGGACGTTTGCCGGTCCCCATGCGCGACCGCCTCAATCGCTTCCGCCGCGCCCCGCCGAAGTGGGTGGACGCGGACGACGTCGCCGCGACGAACGTGGGTCAAAATAGCGCCTAAGGTTGCGAGTTGAGGCGAAATGGCAATGTCGATGTCTTGTCCTTCGATGAGATCGACATAGGCAGGGTTATTGATCAAAGTCAGTACTTTCCGGGCCCCGAGGCTTTTAGCCAGCATCGATGACATGATGTTTGCTTCATCGTCATTCGTAATCGCACAAAACACGTCGGTGTCTTCGATATTTTCTTCGAGAAGCAGTTCTCGGTCCGAGGCATTGCCGTGTAGGACGATACTTCGCTCGAGAGATTCTGATAGCGCAAAACAACGATTACGATTTTGTTCGATGACTCTTACCCCGTAGCGGCTCTCCAACTGCTGAGCCAGGTTTTCACCAATATGACCCCCGCCCGCAATGACCACGCGACGATTAGGAAGTTCGTGCTGACGGAGTTCATGCATAATGCGGGTGATGTTTTCGGCCGCAGCGATAAAGAACACTTCATCATTCGCAGCGATCACAGTGTCGCCCTCAGGGATGATGCCTCGATCACTTCTAAAGATGGCGGCGACCCGGGTATCGGCATTGGGCAGAAGTTCTCGAATGGTTTTGAGGGCCTGATTGACCAGTGGACTACCCGCATCGACTCTCAGTCCCACGAGCTTCACTTGGCCACTAGCAAAGTCCATTACCTGAAGTGCGCCCGGATTATCAATCAGTCGTTTGATGTCGTGGGTGATGATTTCCTCTGGGTTGACAATGTGATCGACCGGCATCGCATCGTCTCGAAAAATGCCGCTGCCCGTAAGATAGGCACGACTTCTGATTCGGGCAATTTTAGTCGGGGTATGAAAAACGGTATAAGCAACCTGACAGGCCACCATATTAATCTCATCGGAATTGGTCACCGCGATTAAAAGATCCGCATCCTCTGCGCCGGCTTGCTTCAAAATTGTTGGATGAGATGCTTGTCCGCAAACGGTTTGGATGTCGTAGCGGTCTTGAAGTTCTCTCAGCTTTTCGGGGTCGGAGTCAACTACCGTAATATCACTGGCTTCTTTAACGAGGTTTTGCGCAAGACTACCCCCCACTTGTCCTGCACCTAGGATAATAATCTTCATGATCCGGTACCCGCTTTGATGAGGCGCGCGTAGTAAAAGCCATCGTGGGCGTTTTGCGTTGGAAGCAACTGTACGCCGAAAGTTCGGGGAACGCCAACCTCCGGTAAGGGCAAAATGCTTGCATCTGGGTGAGCTTCTAAAAACTGGGAGACGACCCGTTCGTTTTCAGCGCTAAAAATAGAGCATGTTGCGTAAAGCAGGACTCCCCCGGGTCGCAGCCGTGCCCAGGTGCTCAAAAGGAACCGCTTTTGATGTTCAACAAGGTCATTTAGATCGGAAGCTCTGCGTAATAATTTGATGTCAGGGTGTCGCCGGACCACACCGCTTGCTGAACAAGGAACATCTAAAAGAATCTTGTCAAAGGTTCCGAGTTGCGGTTGATCTTGGGCGAGGTCCAGACAGTTGATTTCTCCGTCGACGCCGAGGCGATCAAAGTTGTCGCGAACGCGCTCAAGCCGGCTGGGATCGATGTCCGTTGAAACCAAGGTGATGGATGGTTCGAGCTCGAGCAAATGACAACTTTTCCCGCCAGGAGCACTGCAGGCATCTAAGATTCTTTCCCCTGGCTGAGGATCTAGCAGGAGCGCTGCAAGTTGTGCACCCTCGTCTTGAATACTGACCGAGCCGTCTTCAAATCCAGGAAGCTTGGAAATGGGGACCGGGCTTTTAAATTGCAATCCTTGGGGTGATAGATTGCTTGGCTCGGCATGAAGCCCGGCCGCATCAAGGCGATCCAAATAGGCGGCTCGACTTTGTCTTAGGATGTTGACTCTGAGGGTCATGGGGCCTGGATGATTGTTCGCCAAGATGACCGCTGGATAGTGCTTGGGTAAATCAACGCGGAACTGATCAAGCATCCAAATTGGATGATTATGAATGGCCACAGGGTCCACGACCCGGCTTTGAATGTCACTTCGGTCTCTTAGGTAGCGGCGAAGCGTTGCATTGGTGAGGCTGCTCGCCCAGCGTTTGTTGAGACGTTTCGCGGTTTCAACGGTTGCGTTAACGCTCGTGTGCTGGGGTTGGTTCAGGGTGTCAATTGCGCAGAGCCCGATCATGATTAAAAGATGAAGGTCTCGATGTTTTTTGGGCAACGGTTTTTCGAGGAGCTCGTTGGTGAGCGCGTCGAACCAAAAGTACTGGCGAAGTGTCGCCTGCACGAGTAAACGACCCAAAGGATCGAGGTGCTTGCTGTCGAAAATATGACCCTCGACCGCCGTGGTTTGCAACGTTTTAACCTCGTTTACAAAGCTGCGCATCTACTGGAAGCGCTGGCCGGGATCTAAAATCGAAGACTGGACGTTTTTGATGGCAGCGCCTCTCAAAACTGTGCCTTTGCCGGTGGGTAGCTGTAAGGCTGTGATACAGATGGGACCGTTCCCGCATTCGACAATAAGACCAGATTTCGTTTTTTCGATGATAGTACCCGGCACAATGTTCTGCTCATTGCTATTGGTTGGTGGTAAAATCTCGGTATCAAAAACCCGTACTCGCTTGTCGTTCAAAAAAGAAAAGGCCACTGGGCTGGGCGAAAAGGCCCGAATTTGCCGGGCGATAATCTCGTAATCTTCAGACCAGTTGATTTGCCCAGCTTGTTTTGTAATTTTGCTGGCGTAGCAAATCCCCTCATCGCTTTGGGTTTCAAGGGTTAAGCCACGCTCGCTGATGGTTTTTATCGCTTGAAGTAGGGACGCGGTCCCGATGCCGGAGAGTTTTTCGAATAACGAACCGCTCGTCTCATCGGATGCAATGCGACAGCGGGCGG
>CAJYBS010000222.1 GCA_913064795.1 uncultured Gammaproteobacteria bacterium | reverse complement strand
AGTAACAACAGTGTGGGGTGGGATGAGAGCAATCCGCCCAAGCCTATTTTTGGTGCAGAGACGACGGTCCCATTAAAGGGTAAGTCCCATGGATCAACCACCATCCCCACGCGCAATTTGCTTATGACACCCCAATAGATTGCTGCTCGATATTAGACACAGCCGCTGTATTTCCCAATCACAGCGCACAGGCTCAAGCACAGAATGCGCTTAGCGAATAGGGCATATTAACCAGAGCGGAAGGAGAGATCACGACCTTGCTGATTAGTGTAATTTTCACCACCTATAACTCACCCCTGTGGCTCGAGAAGGTGCTTTGGGGGTTTGACGCCCAGACGGATCAGCAGTTTGAGATCGTCATTGCCGATGATGGGTCTCGGGAAGATACACGCCAGTTAATTGACCGGTTTGCGAGTGCGACGGATCGTCCCATTCAACACATTTGGCAAGAGGATAACGGGTTTCAAAAGTGCCGCATTCTCAATAAGGCGATCGTAGCTGCGCGGGGCGATTACCTGATTCTCACAGACGGCGATTGCATACCCAGAAAAGACTTTGTCTCGGTTCATCGCGCCAATGCCGAACCAAGGTGTTTTTTGAGTGGCGGCTATTTCAAGCTGCCAATGGGCACCAGTCAGTCGATTACAAGAGAGGATGTTGAGTCTGGCCGCTGCTTTTCAAAAGCGTGGTTATTGGACCAAGGAATGCCGCGAAAAACCAATTTTATGAAGTTAACGGTGAAGCCGTGGGCTGAGTACTGGTTTAACCGATTTACGCCAACTAAAAGCACTTGGAATGGTCACAATGCCTCGGGCTGGAAATCCGACGCGATAATAGTCAATGGGTTCGATGAGCGATTGCAATACGGAGGACTCGACCGCGAATTTGGCGAACGGTTAGTTAATTTAGGGACCCGTCCGAAGCAAATTCGCTATAGCGCGATTACTGTCCATCTTGATCATCCGCGGGGCTACGCGTCCGAAGCGGGATGGGCGCTCAACCACGACATTCGGAACACCGTGCGGTTAGAGAAGGTCATCGAAACGCCACACGGAATCAAGCAACTTACGACGGCGTAGCCGGCTTACCGCTATTGCACTTCCCGAATAAGCGCCTGGTACCACCGACATAAAGCCCGTGCTTCATCTTCGACTCGATATTGGGCAAGCACCTGCGATCGAGCTTTACTTCTCATGGCGATCCTTGCTTCCTCATGGTCAACCAACTGGATAAGACTGTCCCGTGTGGCCTCCACATCGGCGATCGGTACCAAGAGACCATTCTCCCCGTGCGTGATGATATCTGGCCACGCGCTCGCAGTTGATGCAATGACAGCGCAACCTGAGCTCATGGCCTCGAGAACGGTTAACCCATAGCCTTCGTTCCGAGAGAGGGCCGTAACAATATCCGAATGTCGGAAGAATCCCGGCAACGTTGAAAAAGGTTGTAACCCCGCGAAATTGATTCGTTCGGAAAGTCCTGTCTCACTGATGCGGCGTTTCAATTCGTCGACATAACCTGCATCTTCGGGTTTGATCTCGCCCACTACTAGTACGCCCCAGTTGGGTCGTTCGAGTAGTACCGGAATCGCCGCCTCAATGAGGACATCAATGCCCTTTTGATGCCGCACTCGACCAAAAATACCGATTTGAAGCGCTGTACCCAGCGCTTCACGATGTGGCGGCTCTCCTTTTGGTCTCGGATGGAATCGCGATGTATCAATGCCGTGGGGAATCAGTTGATCCGGGGGAGGGTCGAGGTAGCTCGCGGCTGCCGAGCAGGTCGATATCAACGAATCCATTTGACGCATCAGGTATCGAGTGAATCTGCTGTGATATCGCTGAGCAGTTGAGGTGAAAGCGATTTTGAGGGTGCTAGCGCCCAAGCGTCTGAGAAGGAGCGCCTGGACCATCTCGATATTACGCCGGGCATGAAAGACGACCGGCTTTCGGTCCATGGCGGCGCGGCGCAAAAGACGAAGCGCGCCGAAAAAACTGAGCGTCCGGACCGAACTTGGCATCTGCGCACTGCCCAGTACTGCGATCTCCATGGATTCCATTTGGTGAGGCAGCACCTGGAGTAGCGTGGAAGTCACGCCGGAAAAGCGGCGATTGCCATTGCCCAAGATGACTTGAGGCATGGGCGTGTGGGTTGCAGGGGCATCTGATGCCATAAGGGGGCGTGTCATTTTTGCCAATGAGCATAGGGTAAATCATGGGCAAATCCTATGGTCTAAAGGAGGGTGAGCATTGCGGCCACGAGCCGCTCAGTGAGCGAGTCAAAGGCTTTGCTTTTTTTCGATAGCGCTTTCGATAGTAGGTTTGACTGCGGCGCTGGTGTCACGATTCTCAATCCGGAGAAGGATTGCTGCGGTTAGGAAGAATAAACACGCTTTTCCCACCCTGAGAAAAGTATCCTGGTTCCAGCCAGTTAGCTGGCGTCCCTGTTAGCCCATCTGAACATGTGTTGTGTGATCGAAAACTTTGGTGCAACGATTGAAAACTTGGTGATTTGGCCTCGAATCCAGACGCTGGCCGATCGCGACCGTCGCCGATGTGTTATCAGTACACTGGAGCTGCGTGTAAAGCGGCAGGCAGCAACATCGTGATCAGTGGTCGTGAGATCCGGCCAGGAGTGCGGATCTGTATGATGGAAGATCCCGATGGCAACTGGGTTGAGCTCTTGCAGCAGGGCTAGTCGGCTGGAGGTGAGCGGTTGCTCTTTAGCGTGGTGAGATGTGGATTGAACTCAGTCATAACCATCACGAAATCGTCATTCAATCTTTATTAATTGTTAATCCATTGACGCTAGCATGCATGGCCATGAAACCTGCGCAACTATGATGGATGTCTTTATGGGGCGCGTTGCTGATAAGAAATGAACGGATTAAGCACCCTCAGAGCAGCAGGTTACCAAGCGGCTGGCACAGCGACTGCTTCAGGTCCCTGGTGAGGGATTGTGGTGTGGGGTTTGATAAAGGTCCTGAAGTGAGTTCGTGAGGGTGAAGGCCCTGATTTGCGCGCTGCCTCGAGGCGGCAAGTGACTTTGGAACGAAGGAATGGCGAGGAGGTTTAGATGATCAAGGAACGAAATCGGGCTGAAGGTCTTAGTGGGGCTCCGCTCTGTTGTTTGGTAGCCCTTTCAATGCTGTTTATGCCAGTCACCCTGATGGCCGAAGCGACCTGGCTGGCAGGAGATCACCATATCCACAGTAACAACAGTGTGGGGTGGGATGAGAGCAATCCGCCCAAGCCTATTTTTGGTGGCGATGCGATTTACACCATCGAAAAAAACGCCCAGATGGCGCATAAATTTGGATTGTCTTGGATGGTGGCTACCGACCACGGCGGCCCAAACCATAGCAAGCTGAGTATGGAGAGCACGTATCCCGCGCTGCTGGCTGCGCGATTAGCCGTCCCGGAGGTCATCCAATTTATGGGCCTTGAGCTCAACACCCCGGGTGCTGATCACTCCTCAATCATCATGCCCAAATCGCCTAATGAAGCGAGAGACCTTGCTGATTATGAGTATCGATTCGATAGTCGCGAGGCCTGGCCATCGGACCCTAGCCGAAATGAAGAGGCCCGCATGATTGATGCGCTCGAGTTTGCCAAGGGACTTAATCCTCAACCTGTGGTCATTGCGCATCACCCGAGTCGAAGTGCAAAAGAAGAAGGCGTGTTTGGTTTGACAACGCCCGCCGAACTGCGGCGGTGGAACGATGCAGCGCCCAACATCGCAGTGGGGATGGAGGGTGCGCCTGGGCACCAAGCGGCAGAATTACGGCAGGCTGACGACCGAGGGAGTTATCCCGCGTGGGTGTACGCAAGAGGCGCATACGGGCGGGGATTTCCCACAATGGGCGGGTTTGATCAGATGACCGCAATCGTCGGTGGACTTTGGGACGCCATGCTGGGCGAAGGCCGTCGATGGTGGATCACTGCAAATTCAGACTCGCACATTCACTACACTGAGGGCGGCATCGACTTCTGGCCTGGGGAGTACTCAAAAACCTTTGTGCATGCCGAGAAAACCCACGACTCGATACTGGAAAATTTACGTGCAGGGAGAATGTTCGTGGTCACAGGCGGGTTGATCACGGCCCTGGACGTGACCCTTTCAGACGGGGTGTCCTCAGCAGGGTGGGGCGAAACGCTAAAGACCAAGCAGGGTTCAAAATTGACCCTTGAGATCGCCGTGACGGATCCAGAGGGGATGAACCCCGCGGGTAGAAATCCCTCGCTCAATCGGATTGATCTCATCATGGGTGCAGTGACTGGTCCGCAAGCGAATGCCGATCTGGCGCGGAATCCGACGACCGCGGTGGTCGAGCGGGTCTCGCGAAAAGCCTTTGAGGGAGGGGATGGACAGTACCTGATTCGCACCGAGTTAACCGCAGATGCAAACGGATACTTACGGCTTCGTGGCACGAATACCGACTCACTCGAACCGGAAAAAGACCCACTGGGCGAGGATCCTTGGTCCGACCTTTGGTTTTACAGTAACCCTGTTTTTATCGAGCTCGTCGACTAATACGGCTCAGAGATCAGGCACTTCATAACAGTGGTCGAACAGCCCTGAGCGTTTTTTGTGAACAGCCCTGAGC
>CAJYBS010000221.1 GCA_913064795.1 uncultured Gammaproteobacteria bacterium | reverse complement strand
CAAAACCATTGACGAGACCTTGCTTGAGGCGATTGAGACCCTCCTGATTCAATCGGACTTTGGGATGCCGGTGACCCAGGAGATCATGGCCTCTTTGACGCAGCGGGTTCAGCGTAAAGATCTGAGCGACCCTGTTGCGGTCAAAGACGCGTTGCGAAAACATCTTTTAGGCTTACTTCAGGCCGTAGCAAGACCCCTGCCTCTGAAGGCAAATGAAACGCAAGTGATACTGATGGTGGGCGTCAACGGCGCGGGGAAAACCACCACCGCGGGGAAGCTCGCACACTTTTTTAAAGCCCAGAATCGATCGGTCATGCTGGCTGCAGGTGACACCTTCAGGGCTGCGGCGGTCGAGCAATTGAAGGCCTGGGGTGAGAGAAACGAGATTGAAGTGATCGCGCAACACACCGGCGCTGACAGCGCTTCGGTGATCTTCGATGGACTGGCGGCAGCAAAGTCCCGAAAGGTTGATGTTTTGATTGCAGATACTGCGGGCCGTTTGCAAAATAAAAAGAACCTCATGCAAGAACTTGAAAAAATTGTCCGGGTTGTCCGTCGACAAGATGAGGATGCACTGCAGAACGTTTTGCTCGTGATCGACGCGACCACCGGCCAGAATGCGATCGTGCAGGCTAAGGCATTTTTAGAGTCGGTCGCGGTTACTGGGATCGTTCTAACCAAGCTTGATGGCACGGCGAAAGGGGGGGTTGTCTTTGCTTTGACCGAAGCCCTTGGCTTACCCATTCATTTTGTGGGTGTGGGTGAGCAATTAGACGATTTGAAACCTTTTGATCCGGAGTTGTTTGTTAGCGCGATCCTTGATGAGGCCGATGATGCTCACATTTGATCAAGTGTTCAAACGTTACGAAACGGGTCAAGAAGCCTTGGCTGAAGTGTCGTTTAGTCTCGACCCTGGGGAATTTGTATTCCTGACCGGGCCCTCTGGGGCGGGCAAATCAACCCTGATGAAGCTCGCGATCGCGATGGAGCGCAGTACTCGGGGGCAGGTTTTGCTAGACGGTCAAAACCTTAATCAATTGCCGGCGAGGAAGATTCCCGAACTGCGTCGCAAAGTGGGCGTGGTGTTCCAAAATCATCAACTCCTGTTTGATCGTTCGGTTTTTGACAATGTTGCTCTCCCGCTTGAAATTGCTGGACACCCGCCTTCGGAAGTAAAGAGCCGGGTCCGGGCAGCATTGTCAAAAGTCGGCTTGTCCAACAAAGAGCGGGATTGGCCTGTGACCTTGTCCGGAGGTGAGCAACAGCGGGTCGGTATAGCGAGGGCTGTAGTCCATAGACCACCCTTACTCCTTGCCGATGAACCTACCGGAAATTTAGACCCTGAATTGAGTCGAGAGATCATGTCACTCTTTCAGCAGTTCAGTCAGCTGGGGGTTACGGTGATGATCGCTACCCATGATCTTGATCTGGTTCGAGAGATTCCTGCCCAGCGGCTTCATCTGCAATCTGGCCGGATGGTTCAGCCGTGATTGATCAGCGACCTGTCTTGTTATTGCGGCTGATCCGATGGAGTCGGTGCGATGTCTGAGCGGCGAGTAACCGGAGGTGCGACTCAGCGGCTGCTCAGTCGACGGGATCGACTCAGGGCTTGGGCGCGCCACCACCGGCAGCTGTTTGGTTCAACGCTATCGGCCTTACTGCGGGATTGGATGGGCCTGATGACGACGTGGCTGGTCATCGGCATTGCATTGTCGTTGCCTGTGCTGATGCTCATTGGTCTTCGGCAAATCGGTGAAACAGATCACCGACAGGTCATTGAGCCCGCGATCAGCGTTTATCTGTCGAGCCCAAGCGGCTCGGCGGTTACCCAGGGTTTGATCTCAAGCCTGCGTCAAATGCCTGAGATTCGTCAGGTGACGCTGATTTCAGAGGCTGAGGCGTTGGCTGAGTTCTCGGAACGGTCAGGATTTTTTGATGTTTTAAACGCTTTCTCAGAAAATCCCCTTCCCGCCGTGCTTGAGGTGCGTTCTGTCTCCACAGAGGGTGCCACCATTCGATTATTGACCCAGAAGATCGGTGCGCTTGAAGGCATCGATTCGATCAGTTTTGATGCCGCTTGGCGTCAACGATTAAGCTCAGTCCTATTGATCATTGAGCGCATCACGCTCGCATTGGGTGTGCTCTTTCTTTGTGGTGTGGTTTTAATCATTGGAAATACACTGCGACTCACCATCGAAAATCGTCGGCATGAGATTGAAGTGATCAAGTTGGTCGGTGGCACCGATGCCTTTGTTCAAAGACCGTTTGTGTATCGAGGGTTTTGGCTCGGAATGGGTGGTGGATTGATGGCGTGGATCATGATTCAGTCGAGCCTCATCTACTTATCGGTGCCGGTTGAGACCTTGGCTCGGTCCTACCGCAGCGACTTTGCCCTTGAAGCGCTTGGATTCCAGGAATCTTTGGTGTTGCTCGCGTTGGGGGCCGGACTCGGCATTGTCGGCTCGATGGTTTCTGTACGACGTCATCTCGTGAAAATTCAACCCAATTGAGTGTTGTTACGTATCATTGCCAGTGAGCATCGACTGATGCTAGAATTTCGGCCCCAAAAATCAATGGTTTAGAAGATGAGCGCATTACCCATTCCGTTTAACATCACTGCGCCGGGAGCAAATCTCGAGGCGTATGTGCGGACGGTGAACGGGATTTCAGTATTATCTGCCGAAGAAGAGCGACTCCTCGCGGACCGCTTGCACCAAGAAGGCGACGTCGATGCGGCAAGAAGGCTGGTGCTCGCTAATCTTCGGTTCGTGATCTATATCGCTCGGTCCTACTCTGGCTACGGCTTGTCTGAGGCTGATCTGATTCAAGAGGGTAATGTTGGGCTTATGAAAGCGGTCAAACGCTTTAACCCGGAATACCAAGTTCGGCTCGTTTCTTTTGCCGTGCACTGGATCAAAGCAGAAATTCACGAGTTTATATTGAGAAACTGGCGCATTGTTCGAGTCGCAACGACGAAAGCACAGCGCAAGCTGTTCTTTAATCTGCGGAGTAAAAAGCAGCGGCTCGGTTGGTTGCGCCCGCAGGAAGTGCAAGACATTGCGGGTGCTTTGGGCGTTAAGCCAGAGACCGTCCTGCAAATGGAAGGCAGGCTGAGCGCTCATGATCAGACCTTCGACCTTCCTGAAAGTGACGATGGAGATGCGTTTGTGGCCTCTCCGTCACAGTTTTTGTCAGCCCCCGAGGCCGATCCAGCGGAAATTGTGGAAGCTCTAGATTCCAAAGCGGATGAGAGCAGCCAGCTGAGAACGGCGCTGTCGGTGTTGGATGAGCGCGCACGAGACATTGTAACCAAGAGATGGCTAACAGAGCCCAAAGCGACCCTGCAGGAAATCGCGGCGCACTACGAGATCTCGGCGGAACGTGTTCGGCAACTCGAGCAAGCAGCGCTCAAAAAGTTACGCATGAACGTGGTGATGTCTTAACCCGTGATGGTTCAAGCCTTGATGATCTTCGGGGCGCTTAGCGGCGGGAGTGCAGTCGTGCTCGGGGCTTTTGGGGCCCACGCCTTGAAAGGTCGACTCAGCGAAGCTAGTCTCTCGGCATTTGAAACCGGCGTTCAGTACCAGATGATGCATAGCATCGGGGTGCCCCTTGTCGGAATGTTGATGCTCGTGCTGGGCGCTAAACCGCCTTGGTTTGTTACTGCTTGGAGCTTCTCCCTCGGAATTCTTTTTTTTTCTGGCAGTTTGTATGGATTAGCGGTATTGGGCTGGCGCTGGCTAGGGCCCGTGACGCCGTTGGGCGGCGCACTTTTTATTGTCGGATGGGTAGCGCTGGCCATAGGCCTTTGGCAGTCAATGGATCTGAAAGCTTAGGGTTGAGAGCGCTATGAACGCTGAACCAGAGAATACAGAATCGGAGCACGCAGAACTCAGACAACCCGGACCAGACCGTGCTGCAGGACCTCTTCGAAGTTATGTTATCCGTCAAGGCCGTCTGTCTAAAGGCCAGAAACGCGGATTAGAACAAATACTGCCCCACTTCCAATTCCCAGAAACGGCTCTATCGAGTCCGCAGCAGGCGTTTGCGAGGGAGCAACCGTTGATTCTGGAAATTGGCTTTGGAATGGGTGATTCCCTAGCAGAGATGGCCGTCGCCGCCCCAGAATTTAATTTTCTGGGGCTAGAGGTTCACGCGCCTGGCGTTGGGCACCTGATGATTGAAGCTGAGCGACTCCAGCTGGATAACTTACGCGTGATGAACCACGATGTTTGGTCAGTGCTTCCCCATCTGCCTAACGACAGTCTCTCGGGCTTGCAGGTTTTCTTTCCAGATCCCTGGCATAAGAAACGGCACCATAAGCGTCGCTTGATTAATTCGGACTTTTTGAGTTGTGCCGCTCAAAAATTAAAACCGGAGGGGTTCCTTCATATCGCTACCGATTGGCAGCCTTATGCCGAGCAAATTTATGAATTGATTGAAGGGCACGCTGATCTGGCGCACTGTTCGCCCCCTCCTCGAGCACAAACCAAGTATGAGCGTCGAGGCCTTCGCCTTGGCCATCAAGTCACTGACATTGCTGTCATCAAAAACGCCAAGGGTTAAACGAGCAGTAGCAATGAGTCTAGAAGCTCTAGGCCCCGCGG
>CAJYBS010000220.1 GCA_913064795.1 uncultured Gammaproteobacteria bacterium | reverse complement strand
CTGAACCTCAGCCATCCTCATGTGATCTGCTCCAAGCAAAAGGATCAGTATAGCACTGGACCCTTTATAGCACCGCACCGTTCGGTAGATAGCGGTTATCGGTATTGGATTTAATCCAACGCCGAAACTCTGGATCGAATTGATCCATCCGTTTTAGTCCAGCCACCAGAGGAATCACCGGGCTTGTTTTTCCCGCATCCCAACCCACCCAATCTCGCTCGGCCAAGGTAAAGAATCGAATCAGTTGATGCTTCGTTTCAGCATCCAAGTCCTCAGCCGCCTCCCATAAAGAAGCCTCAGCCTTCATCCATGATCGATAGTCCTGAAAATCCTCAAGGTTCAGGCCATCAAGATGGTCCAGTGGCGCTTTCGGTAATTTTTGGACCAATATCAAAAGCTGCGCCGAATTCAATGGCTCGGCAACGCTTGGTGTCCACACTCCAATACTCATCGGCGGCCTTCTCCCTGCTGCGGCAAACTAGATCGGTAAACTGGAGCGGGCGACGAGATTCGAACTCGCGACAACCAGCTTGGGAAGCTGGGACTCTACCAACTGAGCTACACCCGCATGGTCTTATTTTGCCAGTATCTAGCAGTGATGGCGAAACCTTTCTAGCAATCACCGGCCTCAACGACAACTTCCCAAATTGGGCGGCGACACCGAGTGATTAAAATTCCGCCAATAAGACCAACGCAATACCCAAGAGCATTAGCCCGATGCCTTGCCATTCTTTAACGCTGGGGCGCTCGGAGAAGAAAAAATAGGCAATGAGCAGCGCAAAAATTAGCTCCAACTGGCCAAGGGTTTTAACCACTGCTGCGCCTTCGAGAGCGAAAGCGGTGAACCACCCGATCGACCCCAGGACGCTCGTTAGACCAATGAAACTACTGAGTCGCCACTGCCGAGCCACCTGCTTGAGCTCCGCGGGTCTTTGCCAAGTCACGATCGCCAGACAAACCGCCGTTTGAAGCATCACCATACACAACAAGGTAAAGCCAGCCGCGGTCACGGGTGAGGGTAGCTCAAGACCCAAACTGGCATCTCGCACCAGCAGTGACGTCAATGAGAACGCAAGGGCAGCCACTAAACCAATCACCGCATCCCTGCGGATCCAGCCGCCAACCGAAACCGGCTTGGCATAAACTCGCACCAGACCCAGGGTACAGACCACCATGCCTGCAAGCGCAATCCACTCTAGAGGCTCTGCAAAAAGTAGTATTCCTAGGACCGCGGTGATCACGATTTCTAACCGAATCGTTGTACTCCCCACGGCAAAACTGCGAAGGGAGAAAAGGTAGACCAAAAGCATGGTTGCGAAGATCTGGAGCAGCCCCGCCACAAGGACTTTCACAAAAAAATTCCCAGTTACCCGGTCAATAACTGAGGACTCCAGCAAAAAAGCCCCGTAGATCACAACAAATGGCAATCCGAATAGATAACGAACGAGGGTCGCGCTCTGAACAGAGACCGTTTGATTCAATGTTTTCTGGGCAGCGGTTCGAACCGCTTGCATGAGCGCTGCCAACAGGGTCCAGGTTACAAACGATTCAAGCATGCAGCCTCCCTGACGCTCTAACCAGCGCAGTTCTATGATCCTGACCTTGACCCTCGGGCGAACATTTGATCTTTCGCTGTTCGAGGCATCGGAGCTCTTTACGTCGGCCATTCCGGCATCGATCAGCGTGGAGGCTTCAAGCGTCAGTCGGCGGGCCGCCCCTGGGAGTATAAGGCCCCACAGAAACGATTGGTGGGTGAACGTTGGCCCGCTTGAATGGGAGTCCTATTCTTAAAACAGGTTTTCCCTAACAATTGGGATCAGACTGCCCGCGCTTGTTTTGGAACTCAGCAGCTGGCAGGCGCCAGGCCTTTCATCACCGGGTCCTCTTTCTCCCTGCCAAATGAAGACTGGAACACCGGACAAAAAAGCCGCGACTTTAAGCCTTCGTCAAAGCGCCTCGAGTATTTTCTCAGCGGAACTGACCTCAAAAGCACCACCCTGATCAGCATTCAAGACGGTGACTTTGCCATCTTCAGCAATCAACGCATAACGGGAGGAGCGATGCCCTAATCCGAACCCCGAGCCGTCGAGGGTCAAGCCCATGGCCGTCGTGAACTCTCCATTACCGTCAGCGGCCATCACTAAAGCCTCAGCGTTTTGACTTTGGCCCCAGGCACTCATCACAAAGGCGTCGTTGACGCTCAAGCAAACGATCGCATCAACGCCCTTTGCTAAAATCTTATCGGCATTCGCCACAAATCCTGGCAGGTGCGCAGCGCTGCATGTTGGCGTAAACGCGCCGGGCACGGCGAACAGAACCACTTTTTTCCCGGCAAAAAACTCACCTGTGTTTAAATCTTCTGGTCCCTTTTCGCCCATTGTCTTGATTGTGACGTTTGGGATCGGGTCCCCTACTGATACAGCCATTGAACACTCCAATATTGATAAGTTATGAATCCGCCCAGTCTCTAATGAACACAGCGCCAGTGCAAGTTGATTCGACGAACTTGTGGTGGGTCTCTACTATTTAGAATCTCGCCAGGGCCTGCCTTCTTTACATACGAAAAAGTGTCGCTCGGGGTCGATCTGAAAAAGCACTTCGTCGGACTGCCTAGGATGCATAACAGCTCCATCAGGTGCAAATTGCACGATGTACGCTTTACGCACATCCGCTGTCAGGTTGGGACCTGTTCGGTGCGGCGTGAGTGAGGAAAACACCACAATGTCTCCCACATCTGCCTCGATAGCCATGGGGCCGAGCGCTGCCTCATCGTCGTCGGTCAAGCATTGGTAGCCCAGATCTGTGACCCAGTGTTTTAAGGTCCCATTTTGATGGACTCCCGGAACCACCCAAGGACAGCCATTATCAATGGTTGCAGGTGTCAGGGGTACCCAGCAAGTCAGATAGTTTTCCGGGGTCACATAGGTGTAACCGTTATCTTGATGCCAGGGAAATTCCTGAGGAGTCTCCGGTTTTTTATAGACCAGCTGGTCCCAGTACAGCCGCACATCCGGCCCAACCAAGTCAGCCGCTAACCCCGCAAATACCGGTTGATGGACAAAATCCCGAGCAGCCTGAGAAACTTTTACAATGTGAATGGTAAAAGTGATTTCATCTGCTCGATTAATGTAGAAATGCCCTTCGTGCTCATCCCGCAATGCTTGCTCACGCGCGGCTTCAAGGCCATCGGCATCCTTGAGTAGCGCGTCTATCGCAGTCTTCGGAATCACATTTTTGAGCAAAAAGCAGCCCTGGGCGTTCCAGCGCTTTGCTTCGTCAGCGCTCAAAACTTGGTAGGGCCCCTTGGTTTGCGTCCATCTAAAATCAGTGCTTCTCGGATCTAACTTCATGAGCCCTCGAGGGTAGCTGTCTTAAAAGCGGGCAGCTCCACGATCGCTGCAGCCAAGGCATAATCCTTATCGGTCAGGGCATTGCCCGCCTCGTGAGTCGTCAGTGTAATCTCCACAAGGTTATAAACATTGCGCCATTCCGGATGATGATTCATTGACTCGGCAAGCTCCGCTGTTGCCTGCATAAAAGCGAACGCTGATTTAAAGTCATCAAACCGTAACGCTATCCTCAGCGCACTACGTTCAACCCGCCACCCGTTGATTTGTTTATCTGTCATCGGGGCATCAAAACAGAATTAACAAACAGACTCAATCCTCAGATCGCAACCTGATACACTGCCATCATGAATTCAGACAACGACCCATCCGGCATTCATGTGCAGCCCCGACCGGAGTATCCCCGACCCAATTTTGTTCGCGATGAATGGCTCAATTTAAACGGGACTTGGAGGTTTCGCTCGGACCCAGACGATCTTGGCTTACAACAGCATTGGTTCGAGGGCTTTTCAGACGGCGACCCAATCACAGTCCCCTTCGCTGCGGGGAGTCAGGCGAGCGGCATTGCCCCGGTTGAGAACTGCAAAACCGTCTGGTACTGCCGAGCATTGCCGGCGATCGACTGGAACAGTGACGCGATTTTACTCAATATCGGGGCCGCTGATCATGCAACGTCGGTCTGGATTAATGGTCAGCACCTGCTTGATCACCGAGGGGGATACACCCCAATCCAAGGCGACATCAAACCGTTCCTTGATAACGGCAACAACTTCATCGTCATTCGAGTCAGCGACACCACGTCATGGCAGCAACCCCGGGGCAAGCAAGCAGGCGATACACGCTGGCCAATTGATTACGACGGCATTACTGGTATCTGGCAAACGGTATGGTTAGAGCCCGCTTCTTTGTTACGCATTTGCCATGTGGGCTATCGCTACCACCGATCCGAGCAACGCCTTCAAATCACTGTGAGGCTCTCCGAGCATAGCGAGGCCGATGTCACCGTCACGCTGCATCATGGCGAAGACCAATCCATCAGCTCAATGAAAAACTGCGCCTTACGGTCTGAAGTCGTTATCAACCTCGATGTGCCAGATCCCAGGCTCTGGTGTCCTGAAGATCCTCACCTCTATCCGGTCACGCTTCAAATTTATCAAGATCAAATCCTGGGCGCCGAGGTTTTAAGCTATACCGGGCTGCGAACCATCGATATTGACAAGGGGACGCTGCAGCTCAATGGCGAGAAGCTCTACGTTCGCGGAATTCTTGATCAAGGCTACTTTGCG
>CAJYBS010000219.1 GCA_913064795.1 uncultured Gammaproteobacteria bacterium | reverse complement strand
ATTGCGGCGATGAGCCGCTCTGGTCTGTATGGCCCGACGCGTCTCTGCACCGGTATCTTTAGTGCCGCTGATCTACGTTTGGGGGATGAAGTAAAACCTGTGCTTGAGGCACATCTTCAAGCCAGTGATAACTTTCGGGGAATTCGAACGGCTTTTCCGTCCGACCTCAATGCTTCGTTTCTCGCTGGGTTTGGACTTCTGGAACATTTTAATTTGAGCTATGACAATTGGTCGCCAGATTTCACGCGGCTGCCAGCGCTCGCGCGTTTGGCTCATCAGTTTCCGGGAGTGACGGTGATCGTCAATCATTTAGGTGGCAAGATCGATCCAGAAGCCGAAGAAGGTGAAATCGCTGCTTGGAAGTCGGCAATCGATTCGGTTGCGGCGTGTTCAAACACCGTGATGAAACTCGGCGGCGCGCAAATGCGGATTGATGCCTGGGAGCCGCCGTATCACATGCACCAGACCGGCAGTCCTTGGTCTTCGGAAACATTTTTAGAAACCCTGTTACCTCGATATCAATATGCGTTAGAAGCCTTTGGCCCCGAACGGTGCATGTTTGAAAGTAATTTCCCGGTCGATAAGGACTGCATTTCTTATCGGACCTTGTGGAACTTTTTTAAGCGCATTGCTGCGCAATTGGGCTTATCCGAGGCTGAAAAAACGGCTGTCTTCAGTGGCACCGCTGCACGCGCTTACCGTTTGCAGGCCCCTTAGGACGGCTTGCCGAATTCCCCGACGGCCCGGGCCGCCTGCTCAATGGCTGTGTGCGTGTAGGCGCTGGCGCCGGCATCGGCGTTTGCAAACGTGATATTGCCAAAGCGCTGTCTCGCGACCTCGTGAGGCGCCTCTCCAAGAGGCCAGTCCTCATCCCATAAATCTAAGTACTCATGCGAGTAGCCATGGGGCCAGCGGTTGACGGTGATGGCTAAGATGTCACGATCGGCTCTAAAGCCAGTCGCACCCAACAAATTTTGCAGCACACTTCTGACCTCTCGTTCGTAGTCTTCAAAGCTAAGGCGCAGCATTTTTTCTCTGGAGCTTCGGAGTTGATCTTTTACATGAGTCACGCCTTCTTTCGGAGCAAGGCTTCCCCAAAAAGTGACCGGTACCGGTCCTGGATCGGTCAGACTCTGCTCATATCCGCCGGTCTCGATACCGCTCCCTAAAAACAATGAGGCGTGCATCCGCCCTGGGCAGCTGGCCCCGTCAATGCCAAGTTGGGTGAAAGGTGCCCGGGAACGGATTAAGACATTGGTTAATAACAGCGGATACTTGACCTGATAGCTCTGAGCGACCTTCTGACGCTCAGACAGGCTTGGGCAAATATAAGGCAAGATCGAGTGATAGCAGGCCATCACACAGTGGCGCGCGGCAATTGCGTGGTTCTTACCGCCATTGCTATAGGAAAGATAGACCACGTTCTCGCGATTCTCGACGTGTAACGCCGTACTTTGCAGTCGGATGCGCACAGAATGCGATGCTTTATCCAGCTCGGAATAATCGAAGGCTGCGATCGCAATGTTATCCGGGGTTGCGCCAGGTGCGATGCTCGGGATGAGTCGCTGAACCAGCAAACGAGCAAGGCTTGCGTTGCCATCTGGGAAGAATCCAGCGGGGTAATCCCAGTCGCTTTCAATGGCGGTTGCACCGATCAAGTTAAGGCCCGGCAGACCGTCTTCTAATGCTTCGGCAACAGAAAGGCAACTTGTCTCTAAACCCCAGGAACCGTGGCTGGCATTGTTAAACAATGCCCGAGCCTCTTCTCCCAAGCCTGCTTTGGATTGGAGAAATTCGAAATAGCCGGTGTTGTGGAGATAGTCATTGCGATCTTGATCGGAGAGGTCTGACAGAACGTCGGTTTTGCGTCCATAAAATTGTCGAAGCTCTGCTTTGGCTTTCTCGCTGATCGGAAATTGATCGAGATAAGGCAGGGGTGAGGCCGAGGGCGGTCCCTTGAGCGAGCAGCCTGAGACCAGCCTATTGGCCCCGAAAGTCTCAGCATCAAACCAAATGGCTTGGCCATTGACGCCGGTCCGACCGTAATTGAACTGGGTTTGGCGCCGAAGTTTGGCGATATCGATGCCGAGGTCCTCAATGAGTCGATGGACGGTGTCGTTGAACTGCCAGTATTCGAGATTATGAGTGCCGCCGATCGCCAGTTGCATGCGACCGCCCTGGTGGAACTCATTGCGCTTTGCATGGCCACCAAAGTCGTCGTGATTGTCGAGGATCAGAATTTTCTGGTCCTGCCCGAATTGGCGTTGGTAGTAGTAGGCAGCTGCAAGGCCGGAAATACCGCCGCCGACGACCACAAGGTCAAAGGACTCCTCAATTCGGTCTGGCTGCTTGTGGGGAACGCCATCACGGGCGTAAGCGTGGGCCGCTTCATAAGATCCTGGGTGCGACCCGCGTAGACCGGTGCGAGTCGGTGGATAATTGAGTCTGGATTCGGCTACGGTTGTAGACTCACTGTATGAAGGCGATGTCAGACCCAGTCCGAGTGACAGGAGTCCGGCATCATGCAACAAGTCCCGGCGAGTGATCTGAGTCCCCAGCCCCAATGCTTTGTCAGAATAGTCTGGCATTGTCGTTTCAGTGTTTGTATTTAACCGAAGACTCTACAGGGGTTGGCATTGGCTTGTCGAAAATTTAATGCAGGCGCAGCACCGCCTTTTTGACGATCAACCCCTGAAATTTCATTCTTTGGGAATCGCTTGGTGCTCCTCGGTTGCATTCACGAGCCGGGAATTTGGCTGAACCGCGAACTTTCCTGAGTTAAGCCGCAGTTATAACGTGAGGCGTTGTTTGAGGGCCATGAATCTTCTTCAGCGCTCAATAATCCGCGGGTGATGCACTCTAGGTCCTACAACAATTGGATAAGGGGTCGGAACTTGATTCGCTGATTTCAGGGCTCTGGTCCAGGTTCTGCTCGCTCCGCCCATCATCGTACAACGGGTTGACCCCTTCCCATGGCAATCAATTGAAGCCTCGAGTTGGCGGTGTTTTAATGCTTCGAGGCAGAGGGCCACCTTGATGGAATCGCTAAAAAAAAAGATAAACCCTGAGGGCTTGTAATGGATATTCTTCTCCCGATGTTTTCGATGATTGTGCTGACGGCTGGGGTGAGTGCACTGCTGCTTGGTTCTCGATTGCCCTCCATCATTCGACATTTTGGCCATCTCCAAGGGGCGATGCATTCAGATGAATTGCGGCCGAGATTGTCGCCACGGATGCGGTTTATTACCGATAACTACAACCATCTGTTTGAGCAGCCCGTTCTGTTTTATGCCTTGGTCGTCTATCTGCATCTGAGTGAGCTGGCGGATGATCTTCAAGTGCAGATGGCTTGGCTCTATGTTCTTGCCCGCGTGGTTCACTCGCTGATTCATTTGACCAGTAACAACGTGTCAGCGAGAGCACTGACATTTGTGACGGCAACGATTATTCTGATCGCGATGATTTTGCGGGCGGGACTCGCTCTGCTTCTCAGTTGATTTGTCCCCAAAATGTAAAGGCAGTGCGTGATTGGCGAGCCCTGTTGAGCTCGCCATGGGCTTGATTGGGCACCGGCGATTGTGGCGCTGATGTTGTGGGGTCCTAGAATCGTTTATGATTAATGCAAGGAGAAAACTATGATGAAACCAGGAACTCGGCTCAAAAGCGCGGTGTGCGATGCCGAAATTATGATTATTAAGATTGCCGAGAGTGTCGAATTAACTTGCGGTGGGCAGCTGATGTCGGAAGCCCCAGAGAAAACAGAAGGTGATGCCGATAGCATGCACGGCTGTTTGATTGGAAAGCGCTACGTCAACGCAGAGGAAACCATCGAAGTGCTTTGCGTGAAAAGCGGAGATGGCTCGCTGTATTACGAAGGTCAAGAATTGATGACCAAGGATACAAAAAAACTTCCATCTTCTGATTAGATCTAAAACCCTATGAATATTGCTTTGTTGCTCCAGATGGCCGCTGAGGCCTGCCCTGAGCGGTGCGCGCTGACCCACGAAGGCAGACACTACACCTTTTCTGAACTCTACAACGGCGCTGAGCGTGCCGCGCACCACTTTTTGGCCGCAGAGGTCAAATTTGTTGCCTTAATGGACGTCTCGAGTCCCGCCGTGCCAATCGCACTGATGGGTGCTGCGATGGCGGGAGTGCCTTATGCGCCGATTAATTATCGTTTGAGCGAAGCGCAATTAAAACCATTGCTCGATCGGATCAGCCCTGCCTACCTGATTACAGACGTCCAGGTTCCCGAGCGGCAAGGGTGGGTGGTGCAGCGCTCAGAGGAATTTATGAACCTCGCCCTATCGGGAGAGAACCCGGAACTGACCTGGCATGACGATCCATCTGCAGTTGCGGTCCAGCTTTTCACCAGTGGGACTACCGGTGAGCCTAAGGCCGCGCTGCTGCGTCACGAGCATCTCGTCTCTTACATTTTAGGATCGGTAGAGTTTATGGGGGCCGATGAGGATGAAGCCGCTTTAGTCTCAGTACCGCCCTATCACATAGCAGGGATCTCAGCGGTGATGAGCAATATCTACGCGTGTCGTCACATCGTACAGCTGCCTAATTTTGATCCGGAGGTATGGTTAACCTTGTGCGCAGAGGAGTCAGTCACCAGTGCCTTTGTGGTGCCTACCGTGCTGTCG
>CAJYBS010000218.1 GCA_913064795.1 uncultured Gammaproteobacteria bacterium | reverse complement strand
TGGCGATGGCAACCCTGACCAGCGAGCGTGGCGCAGGGGTTGGGGTTGGCGCCGTTGCCAGTGAATCACCTACTCTGGTGATGCAGCAGGTCATTCAATTGGCTAAAGACACGCGCCGAAACGGTCAACGTGTCTGGGATGATCCTGTTTGGCGAGATCGGATTTTGAAAGTGTATGAACGAACAGAAGCGAGCCTGCAAAATGCCCGACGTTCACGCATCAAGGCCCTGAACGGCGGCGCGATGCGGATACCGCTCCAGGGAAAGGTCGCCGGCAGCGAAATCTCCCAATCTTTGCACCAAATCGCCCTCGGCATCTTGGGTCTTAAGTCGAGCCTCTATGTTGGAGATGAGCATGCGCCGGCCAATGGCAAGTGGCCTCTCGGCTATATGAACACCTATACGGGGACCATTTCTGGGGGCAGCAGCGAAATTCAGCGTAATATTCTCGGCGAACGGGTGCTCGGATTACCTAAAACCAAATAACAACGATCGGCAACGGAGGCACCATGGCAACGCCTAAAGATTTTGGGTTCACTGAAGACATCAGCATGCTCAAAGACACTTTTGCAAAGTTCTTATCAGAGCAAAAAACCATTGAAAATTTACGGCCTTCCCTCAAAGGAACCGAGGACCCTTACCACGGCGACCAACGGTCGGCGTTTTATGACACCCAAAGCTGGCAACAAACGGTTGAGTTGGGTATTCATGCTGTGTCGATCCCTGAAGACCAGGGCGGCATCGGGATGGGTCTGGTGGCTGCCACTGCGATTGCAGAGGAAATCGGGCGCTATGCCCTGGCAACGCCCCTAACCAACACGTTGCTCGCCACCTTTTTGCTGCGCGCGATCGACTCCCCCGAGGGCAATGCCCTTCTTGAAGCGATGGCAGGGGGCACCCGGGTTGGTATAGCCCTTTACGGTGAAGATGCATCTCTAGAGGGTGACTCTACCGATGTGCGCGTTGAAGACGGCAAGCTTCAGGGCCAATCTTGGTACGTCACCGATGCCCAGAAATCAGAGATCCTGATCGTGGCCGCCGAGAGCGCTGAAGGGGTTGATTTGTATAGGGTCGACTGCCAGAGCGCCAATGTTCGTGTACTTGATGATCGTATTGTTGATCTGACCCGGGATCAGGCTCGAATCCAATTCGATGGTGCAGAGGCCCAGGCGCTGACGACCGGCGGGAGGGGGTTGTTAAGTTTCCAAAAAGCGCTGCCGGCGCTCTTGACCCTGACTGCAGCTGACATTGCTGGCGCCGCTGAGTGGCAACTTCAAACAACTGCAGAGTATGCGAAGGTACGTTCACAATTTGATCGCCCGATCGGTTTTTTTCAGGCCGTAAAACATCCGATCGTTGATATGATGATCACGGCGGATGAGACACGCTCATTGGTCTATCAGGCGGCTGCCGCTTTCGATTTTGAGCCAGAAGACGCTGCACGATGCGCGCATCTTGCCAAATCAAGCGCTTCAGATACCGCTGAGTTTTGCGCCAATCGATCAACGCAACTTCATGGAGGTATCGGGTTCACCTGGGAAGCAGACGTTCAGATCTATCACAAACGCCAAATGCACAGCCAATTTCTATTTGGTGATGGGATTTGGCAGCGCGCTAAACTGGCAGAACTGCTCTAAACAACTGTTGCCGCCAACATCGGTATATTTTGATTAACAAGGAGAATTCAATGACGGGTCGACTGAAAGGAAAAATTTGTGTCGTCACCGGCGCAACACGCGGCATAGGCCGAGGTTGCGCTATCGCCCTAGCTGAAGAAGGCGCAACCATTTACATTACCGGGCGCTCCAATGGAGATGGACCACTGACGCTCAATGACAGCGTTGCTGCCATCGAGCAAGCGGGCGGCGTCGGGATAGCTACCCAAGTTGACCACGCCAATGATCATGAGATTGAAGCCTTCTTTAAAAAGGTCGCCGAAGAAGCGGGCCATATCGATATTTTGGTGAATAACGTTTACAAAATCCCGAGTCCTCCGGCGTGGGGTGGCGGCTTTTGGGACCATCCCATCCAAGTCTGGGATGATCAAGTGGGCATTGGCTTGCGAGCACACTATGTTGCCAGCTGGCATGCTGCACCACTTCTGTTCGCAGCTGGCCCGGGTAGCCTGATCGTCAATGTCTCATCTCCAGGCGGCCTGTCTTACCATTTCTCATCGTCGTATGGGGCGGGGAAAGCAGGTTTAGATCGGTTGACTGCGGACATGGCAATCGAGCTCGAGCCCAAAGGGGTTGCTGCTATTTCCTTGTATCCGGGTTCAGTCGCGACAGAATTTATTGCAGCTCACGCTGAGCAAAACGGCACTGATTTATCAGAGTCTCAAACGCCCCTGGGCGTCGGACGAACCGTTCCGGCGCTCGCTCTGTGCGAAAATTTAATGGCGAGATCTGGTAGCATCCAATGGGTCGAAGATTTGAGTCATGAGTTTGATATCCGAGATGAGCGCGGCGCCTTAGCGCCAGGATATCGAGCTAGAGACACCCCAAGAGAAACCGCTTAAACCCAACCAAGGAGATTTCTATGGCAGCTTTTTTTATCGCCCAGTACAGTGTTAACGACCCAGCTCTCTATGCCGAATACAGCGCGGGCGCGGGACCTACCCTTGCTAAATACGGTGCGGAATTGGTGGCATTCGATGTTGCAGCAGAGACCATCGAGGGTGAGCCTCCAGGAGGACAAACCGTCATCATCAAGTTCGAATCCACAGAAGCCGCAAAGCAGTGGTATCACTCCGATGATTATCAGGCCGTGGTCGGCAAGCGTCTCGCTGCGACCAGTGGATTCTCAGTGATTTCACAAAGCATGCACGCGGGTTAAACCGGGATAGGGGTTTGCGCCAGCAAACCCCTGTCGCAGGATGTGCGGCGGCAGGGACGTCACGTATGTCGCTCAAAACTTTTTCTACCCGGCCACCGATTGCACGCTTGGGCGCCCAAGTTAACCCCACTCGAACTTCCTCTATGGTCGGAAAGTGCGGTCCTAAAACGATTTAAAGGTGCAAGGGACGATCAAACGCCATGAGCACTGATTCCTGCATCGCTTCAGAGACGGTGGGGTGCGGAAAAATCGTTTCGATCAATTCTTGCTCAGTTGTTTCTAAGCCCATCGCAACCGCAAAACCCTGAATCAGTTCGGTCACGCCCTCACCAATCATATGCGCCCCGAGCAGTTCGCCCGTCCGAGCATCAAAAACTGTTTTAATCAAACCTTCGGGATGACCCGCGACCACGGACTTGCCATTGGCGTAGAGCGGGAATCGACCAATTTTAAGCGCCCGTTCCCCTGCATCTTGTTCGCGTAATCCAATGCTCGCGACCTGAGGCGCACTGTAGGTACATCCCGGGATTCGTTCCCGGCGAAGTGGCTCGGGCAGGTGCCCTGCAATGGCTTCTGAGGCAATCATCGCTTCATGGGTCGCTTTATGCGCCAGACACGGCGCACCCGCAACATCGCCAATGGCGTAAATCCCGGGGACAGAGGTTTGCTGATGATCACCAACTCGAATAAACGAGCCATCCATGTCAACGCCGAGCCCTTTAAGACCTAATCCGGCGATGCGCGCCTGGACGCCAACCGAGAGAATCGCCGCATCAAACTGACGCGCCTTGCCTTCGATGACCGCCGAAACGCCTTTCTTCGACGATTCAAGGTGCTCAACGCCTTGCCCATTAATCACCTCAATACCGCGACCCACCAACGCCTCACGTGCTAACCGAGAAATCTCTTGATCTTCGGAAGGCAAGATTTCGGGGGCAACCTCTAACAGCGTGACGGTCGAGCCTAAGGATCGATAGAAACTCGCAAACTCAACCCCAATTGCGCCGGCACCGACAATCAGCAACTTTTTCGGTAACTTTGAAGGCGTCATTGCCTCCCGAGCGCCCCATATGTTTTGACCATCAATGGCGATTGGACCCAAGCTTTTTTGCTCCGCCCCCGACGCGACAATAATACTGTCGGTGATTAAGGTTTCCCCATTGACATGGACTTCGCCAATACCGGTAATCGATGCCTCGCCACTGAAAATCTTGACCTTGTTCTTCTTCATGAGTTGCGCAACACCTTGGCTTAACTGTTGCGCGGCCTGCCTTGACTGATCCACCATTTTTGCCAGATCAAAGGTGACGTCGCCCACACTGATCCCAAAGGTCTCGGCGTCTAGAATTTGCTGATAGAGATCAGCCGATTGCAGGAGCGATTTTGTTGGAATACATCCCCAATTCAGACAGGTTCCTCCGAGTGCCTCTTGCTCCGCCAAGGCAACCGACAGACCGAGCTGAGAGCACCGAATCGCAGCGGCGTACCCGCCGGGACCGCCTCCTATGATGACTACATCAAATTCGTTCATAACAACAACCTATAGGGCTCACTCAGATATTCCACAACGCTCGCTAAAAATTCTGCGGCTGGAGCGCCATCAACCACTCGATGATCCCAGGTCAGCGACAAATTCATTTGTTTCGCCTTCACTGGCTTATCCCCTTCCCACATCAGGCCATCAAAGAGCTGATTGACCCCAAGAATACCTACCTGGGGTTGATTAATGATGGGCGTAAAGGAGTTCACACCAAACATCCCCAATGCCGAAACCGTGAAGGTTCCACCCGCATAATCATCAAGACCCAAGGTTCCTGCT
>CAJYBS010000217.1 GCA_913064795.1 uncultured Gammaproteobacteria bacterium | reverse complement strand
CCTTGGGCTTCTCTCATTGTGGTCTTTGACTTCAGCTTTTTGCTTCAGCCGTTTGCTTCGGCCCTTTGGTTCAGTCTTTTGCTTCAGTCTGTTCTTCGATCGATTTAATCAGTCTCTAATTTCAGTCCTTTAGTCCTTTAGTCCTTTAGTCCTTTAGTCCTTTAGTCCTTTGCTCGTTGCCGCTTTTTATCGGCCCCGGTCTCATCGAACCTTAGCGCGACGCGAAACTGCGAGGTTCATCTCTGGAAAGTATAGGTAATGCCGGAGGAATACCGAACATTTTGAGCGTCAACACCGGAAATCGGGTTGCTGTCGTGATCAATAGCCACGGTGATATCCAGAGCCAAGGCATCGGTCAGCTGTGTCTTAAACCGAGCTACTGCAATACTACGAAGATCACCAAAGTCGTCAAACTTAGGCTGCAAGTACCCCGACAGGCTAAAACTCGTCGGCACTGCAAGCGCAACCGGGATTTCAGCGGTCATATACAGGTTGGCCCGATAGTTGGACTCGGTGGTCTTCAGACCCACATAGCGCTCTCGCTCTGCGAGGCCCCCCAGTCCGAATAGCAGCCGACTCTCATCATCTCCCTGACGCTCAAAACGATAGCCAGCGCCAATCAGATGCCGACGATCAAGCTTTTGGAAGCGATCTTGCTGGGTCTGCAAAAAAGCTTCAATGCCCGAGCGCTTTGTTAACCCGTTAACAAAGCGTGCGTGTAAAAACCGGTTATCCGCGGTATCGCTACCCCCGGAATCGGCGCGGGCATAACGCCCGATCAACATCCATGTGCGCTGCTCAGACCGCCAAAGGTTGTGCGTCTCGATGGCGAAATCCTGACGCGCGTCATTACCACTGGCACCACTGAAATCAAAGGACCATGCGCTAAGTACCTCGGCTTCCGGTGCGGCATAGTATTGATCATGAACATCGACAATGGCCCAGGTCAGCGCCGGCTTTAAGCTGAAAATTGCCATCAGCAGCATGAATGCTGCCATGGCAGATTGTCGGCGTTCTAATTTCAACATGGCGAATCCTAACCTGTGCGCTTTCCAACGCAGCATTTTGATCTCGAAGCTATCCGCGCGCAATCCCTAGATACCCACGACGCGCAAAACCACGTATCATCTGGCCACCTTGAAACCGAGCACATGATGGCAACGCAATCTACTGGCAGTGTCGATTTTTCAACCAAACTCTTTTATGGGTTCGGCGCCGTGGCCAACGGCGCCACAGCCAATGGTTTCAATTATCTGTTGTTGTTTTACTACAGCCAGGTCATTGGTCTGCGGGCCGACTTAGTCTCACTTGGCATTCTCATCGCGCTGATTGTTGATGCGGTTTCAGACCCCATGGTGGGCTACATCTCGGATAACTTCCGATCCAAGCTTGGCCGGCGACACCCGTTCATGTACGGCGCGGGCCTGCCGGTCGCCGCCGCTTACTTCTTACTTTGGTCACCGCCGGATCTCCCGGAAACAGAGCTCTTCCTCTACTTCGTTGGCATGAGCGTACTCATCCGAACCCTGATTACTTTTTACGAGATTCCCGCTACGGCTTTGGTGGCCGAGCTCACAGAGGACTACGACAAACGCACCGAACTGATGAGCTTTCGTTATTTTTTCGCTTGGTGGGGTGGTCTTACGATGGCCGTACTGAATTATCTGGTGTTTTTGCCCGAGGAAAAGGGTGGCCTTGAATACATCGAGGGCTGGCAGAACTATGGCCTTACAGCCTCTATTATTATTTTCATCTCTATCATGGTCTCGAGCGCCGGCACCCACCGTCATATCCCTTTTTTAAAGCAACCGCCCCCCAAACAGCCCTTTAGTTTTAACCGCACCGCCGGTGAATTAAAAGAAACCCTCTCGAATCGTTCTTTCTTTGCCCTCTTTATCTCGGCTTTGTTCATGGCGGTCGCATCAGGGGTCTCAACCTCTCTGAGCATCTATTTCTCGAGGCACTTCTGGGAACTGACCAGCACCGAAATCGGTTACATGAATCTGCCCTACTTCCTGTCGGCCCTGATCGCCCTGGCCATTGCGCCTTGGATCTCTAAAAATCTCGGCAAGAAACGGGGCGGCATGCTGACCCTCGCGATTTCATTCGGTATGGCGCCCATGCCCTACATTCTAAGGCTGCTGGGATGGTTCCCAGAAAATGGCACCGATGCCCTGTTCTGGACGCTGGTTGTGTTCAATGCTGTCGAGGTCATGCTCATCATTGTTGCGGCGTCCCTGGTCGCTGCGATGATCGCCGACATTGTCGAAGACAGCGAGGTACATACCGGCCGACGCTCTGAGGGTATTTTCTTTGCTGCCAACAGCTTTGCACAAAAAGCCGTCAATGGTCTGGGGGTGGTTGTGGCAGGCCAGATCCTAGCCGCCATTCAATTTCCAACACAAGCCAAGCCCGGTGACGTGCCTGAGAGCACCGTAATCGACCTGGCGGTCTACTACATTCCTGTCATTTTAGTGTTTTATATTACTGCCTTGTCGGTCTTGAGCCTGTACCAAATCAACCGAGCCGGGCACGAGGCCAACCTTAAAAAATTATCTCCAAGCGCTGCCGAATAATTCGTTAAATGGCACAATCCCCGGGAATATGATCCGATCGATCAGCTGCCGTTCTCATAAGGACATTGACCCATGCAAAATGATTCATCCAGCCGCTTTATCATGGAGGGCGCCGATGTCCGGGGCTATATGCTGCAACTCAACCGCACCTTAACGGAGAGTTTATCTGCAAGCGATTATCCAGCACCCATCCGGTCCTTGCTGGGTGAATTTCTGGCCGCAGCGGCCCTTTTGTCCCAGACCATCAAATTTGAGGGCCGGCTGTTGCTACAGGTCAAGGGCGCCAGTCCGATCAACTTAATTGCCGCAGAATCCAGCCACGAACGCGGGCTTCGCTGCGTCGCGCGATTTGAACCCCTGGATGATTCTGGACCCCTGGATTTTGAACACTTGCTTGCCGGCGGCACACTGGTTGTGACCATTGAACCCGATCAAGGGGACCGCTATCAAAGTCTAGTGCCCCTGACGGCACCCACTTTGTCTGAATGTTTGGAGTTTTACTTCGGACAATCCGATCAACTGGGCACACAAATCATGCTGCACTGCGATGGTCAGCGCGCCTGTGGATTTTTACTCCAACAGTTGCCTCCCCAGCGCACGCCAAGCCCCAAGGCACGAGCCGATCAATGGCAGCACTTCAGCATCCTTGGGGCAACCCTGACACCTGATGAAATCTTCACCTTGCCAGAAGCCGTGATCATTTCGAGGTTGTTCGCGGAAGATCCGGTTGAGCTCTTCGCGCCCCAAACGCATCACTTTGCCTGCACCTGTAGCCGACAAAGAATGGCCAGCGCCTTACTCGCCCTCGGGGAGGATGACCTCGAGGCCCTGCTCGAAGAGCAGCCCATTCTTACCATGGCCTGTGAATTTTGCGGCGCTGAGCACCGCTTAGACCGCGAGGCCATTGCAGAGCAGGTTCGAGGCGACGAACCGCGTCACTGAAACCCTTTAACTGGCTGACCCTGTCCTGACGGCTGGCCAGAACAACCCCCAAACATCTGCTAAGGCACTGCTCAAGCGCACCGGGCCTTGCACAAAAGTACGAGGTACGTTGGGTTTAAGCTAGGTGGTTTAAGCTCAGTGGTTTGAGTCCGCGGATTAAGGTTCGAGGGTTTAACCTTCATTTCTTGGGTTCAAAGGGTCTCAAGGCTCGATTGTTTTCTTCTCGCTACGCAAGAAAATAAAAAAGCAGACCGTCGCAACCGCTGACAGTAGATGCCAGATGCCATGCGCTTGAATCAGGGCATCCGGGTCACACCAAGGATGACCCGCTTTTCCGGTTTGCCAAATCGCGTTCGCCGATAAGTAGCTCACCACACCGAGTAAAAACCAAGGAAAGTAAGTTCGACGGCCGGGCGCCGGGCCCGAGGACAAAAGCCCCGGCAGCCAGAATAAGACCACCCACCAGTACCGACCAGGCTCAGCCCACATCTCAAAGGGCGTGATCCCAAAGACCCCCGCCACGACAAAACCCACCCACCCCGAAAGCCAGCGCAGGGTCGGTGACCAAAACCGGTAGAGGGTTTCACTGATGATCCAAAATGCGATCGACAGACCAAAAAAATCAAGATTAATACCAAGCCCCCAACCATTGACTGCACGACCCACGCCATACACCACTACCAGCGCCGCATAAATGCCCAGGGTTTGACCCGCGGGCCAGCGTCCCAACCCCGAGAGATTGATCAACCAGGGAATGAGGATGTACATCACCATGCTTAAGTTATCGGCCCAACCTCCCCAAGCGGTGTGGGTGCCATGCATCAATAGGGAACCCGGTCCTAGCCATATGGCAGTCCCGGCGTAGAGCAACGCCACTGGACTATGCCCGAACAACATGCCTTCGCGGCCCGCCTTAACATCTTGACCGAGGGTCCAAAGCATCCACAACCCGCCGACCATAAAACCAATATTGCTCAGCGCATTGACGGGCTCACGGTAAAGCCCGGGTTGGACCCGCTCACACCATCTTGAGACTTCTCCGATCGCTTGCTCGACCGCGGCGGGGGTACCCCAGCCTGACCATCCGACTGCAGTGTACCCAACAAAGAAAAGCACACAGGCGGCAACTCCAATCC
>CAJYBS010000216.1 GCA_913064795.1 uncultured Gammaproteobacteria bacterium | reverse complement strand
GCGCGTGGTTGCCCTTGTATGCGCAAATGGCGGTCAGCGTGGTCTGTAGCCTCCCCAATGGCTGTCATAACGCACAGCCCTTTAGAGAAGGCGTGATCCGCAATGATACGCGTAATAATCTAGTGCGTTATGTGCCGCGTTCGGGAGTGGGGTTTTCACAAAAAATTATGATGTATCCAGAGCAAGAGCTTGATTTTGCCGGAGTTGATAGCTCTCAGGTTGCACGCCAAGGGTTTGCTCGAGGCCTTTGTGTGATGACCGAGAAAACCATTGCCGTGGGTTCCTCGCCTTCGACCATTACGCTCTATGATGTTGAAACGTCGCGGCGTTTGACCGCCGTCAATCTTACGATGGATATCAGGAATGCCATACATGGTTTGGAAGTCTGGCCATTTGGTGCTGGCTCAGCTTTGAGCCAAAACGCATGAGCCAGTTTAAAATGAGCCAGTTGAATTAAAAGGCTTACGCTGGCGCCTCTGCACCAGCAGTTTGAGAACATGATGTTAAGGTCAAGGAGGCGTTAAAGCACGAACTCTGAGGCAAAAAAAAGCACGCTTACGCGTGCTTTTTCCCCGTTCTAAGACCTTAAAAATACTTTCTAATCGAAAGGCCAAAGCTCCTAGGTCTGATCACATTAGAGCTGTTTCCACCCCATATCTGATCAAAGTCTTGGGAATCCTCGTAGGTGATCCCTCGCGTATCCTCTATATTGTGAACATAAATTTGAGCACGCCAAGACTCCATTTCGATGCTGAAGACCAGATCGGTGATTGAGTAATCTCCCTGTGACAGTTGAGGCGACGTAAAGCCATCAGTGAGCTGATTGAGAGAGTCTCCTACATAGCTGTGCTGTAGGGTAAGGTTGCCTTCACCGCCGAGCACATTGAGACCGCTCAACTGGCTGTAAACGGAGAAAGATCGATCAGCGAACAGCGGTAACGCTGAGGAAGGGTCTAGCCCTGACGCGATCTGACCCCCTTCCGCTCTAGGTTCATCATAAAAAGCAGGGGCCTCAACAAAAGCATCGTGAATACCGGTGTAGTTGAAGCCAACTTCTAGATTGTCTGTCACTAGCATTTTAAAGTCGACATCAAAACCTTTAACTGTAGCGTCTCCAACGTTTCCAACAACGATCTGAAAGGGTACACCTAGGTTAAAGCTTGGGTCGGTAACCTCAATCTGCATATCTTGCCATTCCATGGTGTAGAAAACGGCGTTGAGCTGCGCGCGGCCATCCCAAATTTGGCTTTTCATACCAAATTCCATATTTTCTAGAATGTCTGAGCCGTAAGCGACAGGCAATGTCGGACCACCTTGGTCAAGTCCTCGACCTCGGTTAGTTCCACCAACGCGATATCCCTCTGAGTAGACGCCATAGAACATCAGATCGGATGAGATGTTGAACTCAAGGCCAACCTTTGGAATGAATCCGTCATCGCTGGCTGTCCGGTTTGGCAGTTGCTGATTGACCCGCGAATCCGGCCGTTCAACGGTGTAAGAGAGTTCTCGATCGACGTCATACCAGCGCCCACCGAGCAGCAATGTGAGCTTGTCGTTGATATCGATATCGATTTCGCCGAACACCGCTTTGTCAGTGCGTTCTGTGCCCTGAAAGGAGTTCCACCAGACATCCGTTGGTGCGATTCCAGGGTAGTAGTAACTCCAAGCCTCGAAGGCCGGCGAGTCTCGATAACCATCGACATAGGTTAGGAAGTCCCAGAATTCTTCTGACTTTTGATAGAACGCGCCCAATGTCCAATTCGTACGATCCGTCGTGCCTGATAAGCGTATCTCTTGGGTGAAGCTTTCGTTCTCTTGATCGTTCACCAAATACCCCGTTGGCTCTAGACCAAAATCGTAAGTAGCGTATCCGTAGTAGATGCCGAAAGAGTAGTGGAAGTAGGCTGCATAAGACTGAGTGTCATGAATGTAGAGGAAATCTCGGTCGTAATACGAGGTTGCAGACACGAGTTGAGCAAAGCCCAAATCACCTTCGATCACTAGGCTGGTCTGTAACCATTCGTCTGTACGCTTTTCGTCTGTAAATTTGACGGTATTGAGGTCGCCTTGGTTGGGGTCATAGTCGTTAAAGCCCCCTGCCTCTAAGTCCTGGTAGTTGAGCGAGCCAGTCACAGTCCAGGCATCATCTACCAGCCATCGGACTGAGGCTCTTGAGCTTTGCCATTCGACGGTGTTGGTATCATCATCAACAAAGAAGCTATTGTCTTTGACGCCGCCAAGCCCTGAACCAAAGACGTTATCGACAACCGTGTTGCCCAAAACATTATCGATAAAGCCAGCATCCTCGGCTGAAAAACCTGACAATCGGATCGCAACCGACTCACTGAGCGGAATGTTGACCGTTGCGTCAAGATCAAAACCGTTGCCCCCTGAACTTGTATTGGACAACCCAAATCCAACATTGGCTTCAAACGCCTCTGGATTCGGTTTGTTCGTGATGACTCGTACAGCACCGCTCTGGGATGATGCGCCGTAAAGTGTAGATTGTGGTCCGGCCAAAGCTTCGACTCGGGCAAGATCAACGGGATAAACATCAGGCGCCGCAGAGGTCATCGACATTGGCTGCTCATCTAGATAAATCGCGGCGGTCGGATCGACTAAAAATCCTCCGCCGTCACTGACCCCGCGAAACACGATCGTGTTTTGACCAGGCGTTGTGGTCGAGATGTTGAGACCCGCGACGAAGCGCGAAAAATCCTCGAGCGTGGTGATCCCGCGCTTTTCGAGATCCTCACCAGTAACAGACTGGATCATCATCGGTATGTCTTGGGAAGACTCTGCGCGTTGGCGCGCCGTCACAACAATTTCCTCGATTTCAGCACCAAAACTAAAGCCTGCGCTGGTGGTACCCAAAGCGGCTGCAATGCTTGTAGCCAATAGTCTGCGGCGGTAGGGGTGATGAGTTTTGGTGGTATTTTTTATCGTCATAATAGGCATCCAGTAGCGTCGGGTTCTGTGCTCTGTCGGATTAAAATAATGAATCTTTACTGCGTCTCCAATCCTAATGCAATTTCTCTGCTGATAAAAGCGAGTTCAAACAAAAAAATTGGTTCAAGATGAGAATGGTTTTTAGGCGACGAAAGCTCGATTTAGAGCCTTAACTGAGGCACGACTTAAAGTGGGTTCTTTGAACCAGGAAGCGGCATTGTCATTTCAGTCATCAAAGGCTAATGGCTGGCTTTGTTTTGGCCGAGGAGCAACCGTTACCTGGAGCGTGCAGAGTTCAAAGCAGCTCACAAGCGAAACGGTTGTTTTGAACGGTCGGGTGCGCGATCACCTTTGAATTTTTTTAGTCTGCGCGGAGTAGCGCAGACGCTATCTAATGCGGGAGCCTTCCCATGGCATGGCCCTTCCTCAAGTGTGCCTCTATGAAAACGAAGCGGTCTTTCCCCCAATAAATTTCGTCACCGATAACCAATGTAGGGGCTCCGAAAACCCCCTGATCCAGGCCCAGCTGAGTCTCGTCAATGACGGTCTGCCCGACCGACTCTGAACACATGGCTGACTCAAAATCATTTGGGGCGACGCCGAGTTTCTCTGCCAGCAGGATTAAACCAGCGTCGTCTGCAATTGTGTGATCGTTGTGCTCCCAATAAGCTTGCATGACAGCATCGATAAATTGAAATTCTAGGTTCCAGGCACGCATCGCAGCCGCGCCTCTGAGTATCCGACTGGTTTTGATCGGGAAAACATCGGGCACTTTAAAGGGTAAGTCGTAGCCTTTGGCCCACCGCAATAAATCTCGTTTGCGATTGCGCATTTTGGCAGCAGGTTCATCGGTCAACGCATAATTGTGCTGACGAAACACATAACCCAGATTAAAACATCGGGGATGAAGTCTTGCAGTATGCTGAATCACAATGGGTTTGATGAGGTGCCACGCGAAATAAGTATTCGTACTGCCTGGATCCCAGTAAAAGTCGATGTCCATGGTCTAAACGCTTTTGATCGTTGCTAGGAAGGAACTGGGAGCATACTGATTAATGTGGATCTGTCCAAACTTAGCTCACCCGGTCTCTGTATCAGGGCAGGCTTTGGTTCCAGCGACACTACTCAGGGCTGGGTGGGCGGCGTATTCGAATTTGGTATAGTCATTGGACCTGCACCTCACGAACCAACCCATAGTTTGTGAGTTATCGAACCGTGATAGTGGTCCAAGATTCATTGGGGGGAGAACTTGAGTGAAATGGAAGAAATTTAACGCAGCGGTGATCGACGAGTTCAGACGTAAAGGCGGAAAAGTCGCGCGCTTTGGCGGTTTGCCTTTGATTGTTTTGCAAACCGTGAGTGCGACGTCGAGCCAGCGTTTGGATGTTCCTTTGATCCCAGTGTTTGACGAACGATCGATGTTCGTGTTTGCAACCAACGCCGGTTCGCAACAGGACCCCGACTGGGTTGAAAACCTCCGATGCCAACCCGAAATCTCTGTCGAATATGAGCAATCGATTGTGCGGGCCAGAATTGCGGAACTGCCGCGAGCCGATGCCGATGTTTTGCTTCAAGCCAAGGCGGTCGATAGCCAACAATTGCAGGACTACCTAAAGTCTGCCTCACCGAGGCAGGTACCGGTGTTCGAAGTGAACATTCGACCAGTTTTAGGCAGCGAGTTTGATGGCATCCAAAGGGTAGACTGAGCGCTCGAAAGTTGTCAAAGTCT
>CAJYBS010000215.1 GCA_913064795.1 uncultured Gammaproteobacteria bacterium | reverse complement strand
AGCGGTGCAAGATGTTCTCAGCGTCATCAAGCGGCGGTTTCCAGCGCTAAAATGCACCATTATACCAACCCAAGTGCAGGGTGATGAGGCAACTGCTCAAGTTGTCAAAGCCATTGCGCTCGCGAACACATTTAATGCGCCAGCTTTTGATGCGATCCTGCTCACCCGCGGCGGCGGTTCCCTTGAGGATCTTTGGACCTTCAATACAGAACCTGTTGCCCTTGCCATCGCGGCAAGCACCCTTCCCGTTGTCAGTGCCATTGGTCACGAGTCAGATATCACCATCGCAGATTTTGTAGCCGATCTCAGGGCCGCCACACCTTCGGCTGCCGCCGAAGTCCTCGCCCCTGACCAGCTGGAGTGGTTTCAGCGACTCGACGGCGCAACAACCCGACTGGAACGGGCTCAGGCCCATCGATTGAAAACCAGCGAGAGCCAGGTCAAGAATCTATCCAGCAGACTTCGCAATCCAGGGCAGACTCTCACTGCGCTTAGTGAAAGATTTACCCAGTTGCAGCATCAGTTGACGCAATCAGCACAGCGAGCACTGCAGCAACCAACGCTCACCATCAGCCAAAAACGCCTAGGTCAGGGCATGCGCCAAGCGCTCGCGGGCGAGCAGGACCGAATCAACCAACTAAGCAAGAGGGTGATCAATCCTTCTCAGCAAATTGATCGATATCAGAGCGCAGTAGCCCAGCACGAACGATCCTTGTCTGGGCACTTACGCATTCATCTCGACCGCAAAAGCAGAGCACTTCAAGCTGCCGCCGGCAGGCTCAATGCCTTAAGCCCACTCAGCGTGTTAGAACGGGGTTATGCCCTGGTTCGAAACGAACACGAGGTCATCGTGCGGCGAGCCGCTGATCTAACCCCCGATCAAGCGATTAACATTACCCTTGCTGACGGAGAAGTGGCCGCTAAGGTCATCAATACAGCGCCCTCCTCATCCGGGAAGACGTCGTGAATCCCCGGCTGAAACTTGGGGCGCTCATTGTCAGTTGCTTAATGTTTGTCCAGAACCTTGGGGCCATGCCGGCACACAACGGGCATCCTGGAGGAATCGCTGTCATAGCATTACCCGCCCAAACTCAATCAGCACATTACCTTGGAAATGCTGTTTTAATTACCGGTCCGTTAAGCGCGCCGGTCGCCATCGTTGGCATCGGACTCGACGTAAGTCCCGGGATCACCGAACTAACAACGAACCGTGGCGCCATCCCTTTTGAAATCAAACCAAAATCTTATCTCACTGAGCACATCACGATTACCCAAACCGAAAAGGTGAATCCGCCGGCTCGGGATTACGACCGGATCATCAGGGAACGCGATGAAATGAGCGCTGTCTTTAAAAGCTTCTCAAACCAAAGGCCTGATCTGGCATTTGTTCTTCCTGTGATAGGGCGGTTGTCATCACCCTTTGGAAAAAAACGGATCTTTAATGGTCAGCCTCGCAATCCTCATTCCGGGCTTGATATCGCAGCACCAGAGGGCACACCGGTTCTGGCGGCATCCGGTGGCGAGGTTCGAGCGACAGGGGATTATTTTTTTAACGGCAAAACCATTCTCATTGATCATGGTCAGGGGCTCATCACCCTCTACTGCCATCTCAGCGATATTGCAGTGACCAATGGGCAGCTAGTCGAAGCCGGGCAGCACATTGGTGCGGTTGGGCAAACAGGCCGAGTCACGGGCCCGCACCTACATTTTAGCGTCAATCTCAATCAAACCCGGGTCGATCCAGCGCTATTGCTGAAAATTGATCAGTAAACTGCGGGCCGTTCCGCAGGCCAGCTTTTAAGTCATCAGCGCCTGATCACTCTGAGTCAGCTCTTCGGGAGACTCCATCAAATGTCTGCCTTCAAGAACCGCACGCCTCAGCTTTGACGACACCTAAGTCAACCTGCGTTGGTGGGGGGCCAAATTTTTTAGGTATGGAACGCTTCTGCGAACTTTAGGACGGGGGTTAGAAGGCGCTGAATGAGTGCCAGTACAGACGTCAACTTACCGTTTCTTTTTACGAGCCTGCTTTTTAACATGCTGCATTAATCGCCGTTTTCGGCCGATCTGACGCTCGGTTAACTTATTTTTACGGCCTTTAAAAGGGTTATCACCCGTCTTAAATTCAATCCGCAGGGGCGTGCCTTCCATCTTCAAAGCACGGTGAAACCGCTTTTGCAGATATCTTTTGTAGGCTTCTGGCACCGCATCGGTCTGATTACCATGGATCACAATAATGGGTGGGTTACTACCTCCTGCGTGCGCATAACGGAGTTTAATCCGGCGACCCTGCACCATTGGTGGCTGATGCTCAGCGAGGGCTTCGGCAAGTATGACGTTAAGTTTTGCCGTGGCGATATTTTGAGTCGCCGATGCGTAAGACTTTAAGACCGACTGATACAGCTTGCCGACACCAGAGCCGTGTAAGGCGGAGATAAAATGGATCGCGGCAAAATCAATGAAGGTGAGCCTTCGCTCAAGCTCGTTTTTGATGAACGCTTTTTGTTCCTGATCGGTGCCGTCCCACTTATTCACCGCAATCACCAATGCACGACCGGCTTCAAGCACGTGACCGAGTAAATGCAGATCTTGATCCACCAATTTTTCGTGCGCATCGATCATCAAGATCACAACATTAGCGTCCGATATGGCTTCCATCGATTTAATAACAGAGAACTTCTCAACCGCTTCGGAGATACGGCCGCGACGACGGACACCTGCGGTGTCGATGATGGTGTATTCCTGTCCGTCCCGTTCAAAAGGAATATAAATGCTATCCCGGGTTGTCCCCGCTTGATCGAAGACAACGACCCGATCTTCGCCCAGCATCCGATTGACCAAAGTCGACTTACCGACGTTGGGCCGGCCAACAACCGCCATCTTGATACCCCGGGCCTCGGCCTGCTCTTCATCTTCAATGGGTTGCTCGGGTAAAACCGGCGCCACACGATCAGCAAGCAACTGTGTAACACCATGACCATTCGAGGCTGAGATCCGGGCAGAGACACCGAACCCAAGCTCAGCGAATTCCCCCGTAATATAATCAGGGTTTTGGCCATCCACTTTGTTTGCGACCAATACGACGGGTTTATCCTCGCCACGTAGCAGAGCCGCAATGTCATGGTCACCCGGCATCCGACCAGATTTGGCATCGACCAAAAACAAAATAAGATCAGCTTCTTCGATGGCTTGCTTGGATTGCGCAGCCATGGGTCCGTCGATGCCATCGTCCTCCCCCGAAAGCCCTCCGGTATCAACCACCACATAATCAAACTCGCCAAGCACGCCTCGACCGTATTGGCGATCCCGGGTCAAACCGGGAATACTGGCAACCAACGCGTCGCGGGTTTTGGTTAATCGGTTGAAGAGTGTCGATTTGCCGACATTGGGACGCCCGACCAGAGCGATAACGGGGAACATTCCCAGTTACTGAATTTCAAACGCAGAGAGACGCCCGCTGTTACCCATCACAAACAAGCGATTGCCGTCTGCAACAACAGGGGTATACAGGCCTTTCGCGTCTACCCGTTGACGACCAACAAAGCGGCCATCGGATTGCGCAATCAAGTGCACATAACCCTCAAAATCCCCCACTGCAAGATAGCTACCAACGGCCACGGGATTGGTGAGATCGCGATGCATCAACGCATCGATTTGCCACTGAATCCGCCCATTATCCATATCATAGGCGGTTAACTCATCGCTGACCGAGGCGAGATAGACGTTACCGAAACCAGCCCCCAGCCCCACTGTTGTTGAGGCGTCCTCTGACCAAAGCGGCCGACCCGCATTAAGATCAATCGCGAGCACGCGGCCCTGATAACTCGCGACATACAACCGGCCATTTTGATAAACCATTTTCCCATCAATATCGATCAGGCGCTCGAGATCAGAACGACCCTTAGCTGCAGCGACTCGCTCATCGACTGCAGCAATGCCTCGCTCCGGATCGATCAGAGCAACCCGACCATTGGCGAAACCTGCAACCACCACGTCATCACGAAGAATGGGTGTCGACGTGCCCCGCAATGTCAGCGCAGGCAGAGTGGTTGTATAACTCCAACGCTTTTCACCGGTAAACGCATCAAGCCCGACAAGTGTGCCATCGATAGACTGGGCAACGGCCAACTGATTCAGCACCTGGGGCGGGGCAAGGACCTCACTCGAAACCGCTGCCCGCCAGGCAAGCGAACCATCGCTTTGGCGAAGGGCAAGCACTTCACCAGCAGCCGTGCCGACTAGAACGATGTCATCGCCAATGCCCACGCCGCCTGTAATCACGTCTATATCTTTGGCGAAGGCGTGATTCCGTTCGGCCTCGGTATAAATCTCCCGAACATCTTGAGACCAAATTTTTTGTCCTGATGAGCCCTGCAGCGCCAAAACTGTCCCATCCGCCGAGGCAGCAAAAACACGGCCATTTTTTATCGCCGGTTCGAGTTTAATGGCTTTATCATCGGCTCCCGCTCCTACGCGCACTGCCCACAAAGAACGCAAATCAACTTCAGAGGAAATTCGCGTGAGCGCTGCCGGCTTGATGACTTCCTCATCTTTATCGCCAAACCAACTGCAACCACTGACAAGCAGCGGGACAGCGAGACAGGACAAGATCGCTCGAGGGTGCATCATGGTGCATCCTCGGTTTCTGTTGCGGTATCTTCATCGGATTGGGCTGCTTCTG